>PBYL01000268.1 GCA_002729595.1 Thalassovita sp.
ATTGAAAAATTTCAATGTTTCAAGTCTAATTGAAATAGAATTGGAGTCATTAAATCATTATTTAAATGATCAACTTATATATTTCAAACTAATAAGCATTTATAATTCGTCAATCTTTGCCAACTTTGTATAGAAATTTAAATGATAGCATCGCTTTATAACATTGTGCAGATGCATGTATTACTATTTTAATTTTTAGACTTTAACTATCAAACATAGACTTATTTTAAAAAACAATCTTTGAATATGAAAAATAAAGAATTGCGCATTAAATGCTGGGTTGATATTGATGGAAAGAAATTTTTTGGCCCGGGACCGGCACAATTATTAGAATTAATCGAGCAAGAAGGCTCTCTTGCAAAAGCTGCAAAACAGATGGGAATGTCTTATAAAAAAGCGTGGGATATTATAGACGATTTAAATAGTAGAGGCCAAAAACCTTTTGTAATTTCTCATAAAGGCGGAAAACAAGGTGGTGGAGCTGAGTTAACAGACACTGGTAAAAAGGCAATAGCTCAATATCGAAATCTTGTTCAAAAGCTTCAAACTATCATTCAAGAAGATGCTGAGCTTTTGAATATCATCTAAATCAGAAACATCAAAACCATTCATTTTCAGATACCAGAAAAGTATTTTTATAAAAACTGACAAAGTAATTTTTTTATAGAGGCTTATTATTTAAACTTGCGATATATACAAGTATATATATCGATTAACCTCTATGAAAATTTTATTACTATTCTTGGCTTTGTTGCCTTTACAAGCAGCAATAGCGCAAGTAACTGACACTATTTCTAATCAACAAGGAGTATTTCAATTAGGTGAGATTACCATTTTAGGCTCAACAACAGACAGTATCAATGCAGTCTCAATTAAGAAGATTGAAAAGTTTAACCGAACTGATATTGCTTCATCACTCAATTTATTACCAGGTATCACACTCGCAAATGTTGGCCCTCGAAACGAATCTGTGGTTTATGTGAGGGGTTTTGATTTAAGACAAGTTCCAGTTTTTATTGATGGAGTTCCAGTATATGTTCCTTACGATGGATATGTAGACATGGGCAGATTTACGACTTTTGATTTATCGGAAATTAATGTTTCGAAAGGGTTTTCCTCTATATTATATGGAGCAAACACCATGGGTGGCGCCATCAATCTAGTATCTAGAAAACCAGTTAAAAAGTTAGAACTCAATGGCAAAATAGGTGCATTTAGTGGAGATGGTTACCGATGGAATTTAAATGCAGGTAGCAACTTAGGGAAAGTCTATTTGCAATTAGGTATCTCTCAATTAAAGCAAGATTATTATCCGATGTCAAATGATTTTGAAGCCAGAAATTATGAAGATGGTGGAGAAAGAGATAATGCTTATAGAGACGATTTAAAATTCAGTTTTAAAGCAGGATTTACTCCCAACGAGACTGATGAGTACGTGATAGGTTATGCAAATCAGCAAGGAGAAAAAGGCACACCTCCATACATTGGTGATGATGAAAATATTAGAACTAGATTTTGGCAATGGCCAAAGTGGAATAAGCAAAGCTTATATTTTGTCTCAAAAACAGCTATTGGCAATACGCATACTTTAAAAACAAGATGGTATTACGATACCTTCGTAAATGACCTTTACAGCTACGATGATTCCACTTATTCTTCTATGACAAGGCCTTACACTTTCCAGAGTTTTTATGATGATTATACTGTAGGTGGAAACGCTGAGGTTGAATCTAGAGCTTGGGCAAATAATGTTTTAAAATTTGCAGTGCAATTTAAAAGAGATGTTCACAGAGAAAATGATTTAGGTGAGCCACAACAAGGTTTTATCGACAATACCATTTCAATTGGTTTAGAAGATACCTATTCTATAACTCCTTCATTATCTGTAGTTCCAGGATTAAGTTATAATACGCGTAATAGCTTAAAAGCAGAAGATTACGATTCAGATACAGGAGAACTCATTGCCTTTGATGCTAGTAATAATGCTGCATTAAATGCGCAGCTTGGCGTTTTTTGGGACATTAATTCAAATCAAATTTTAAAAGCTAGTATTTCTAGAAAAACGAGGTTTGCCACCATTAAAGATCGCTATTCTTACAGAATGGGGCAAGCTTTACCAAATCCAGATTTAGAAGCAGAAGTAGCACTGAATACAGATATAAGTTATAGTGCTAAATTCTTTGATAAGCTAAGTGTGAATGCGAGTGTTTTCAGAAGTAATATTAATGATATTATCCAGCAAGTAGACAATGTAGAACCAGGCATTTATCAACTGCAAAATACCGGAAAAGCTTTGTTTTATGGTTACGAACTCAATGCAGATTATAGCATTGTTAAAGGTTTACATGCTGGTGCAAACTATTCTTACATAAGGCGCAAAAACGAAAGTAATCCAGAGATTTTATTCACCAATGTGCCCAACCATAAATTATTTGGCTATGTAGACTACAGCTTTAAAGAGCTATTTAATTTATTGATAAGTACAGAATACAATAGCAAAAGATATAGTACTAGCTATGGTACAAGTGCAGATCCATACACACTTTTTAATACAAAAGCTTCTGTAAAAATCGCAAAATATCTAAGCATAGAAAGTGGTGTAAATAACCTATTTGATAAGAATTATATGTTGGTTGAAGGCTTCCCTGAAGCTGGCAGAAATTACTTTATTAACCTTTCATTCAATACACTTTAGTATTAGCATGAAATCTATTTGGCAACGAAAATATATTCTGAGTACTTGGGCAGTAATTGCTGTTTTCATTTTTGCTTTTGTAGTTCAAAATGAACCAGAGCCTTACATAATTGAGTATCCTGCCTATTTCGGTGGTAGGTTTTCAATTCCCAAAGATAATCCCACTACGCAAGAAGGAATTGCATTGGGCAGAATGCTTTTTTATGAGAATAAGCTATCTAAAAACAATGCGATTTCTTGTGCCAGTTGCCATCAACAAAAACTGGCTTTTACAGATGGAAAAACCTTTAGTACTGGGGCCGATGGCTTACAAACTAAAAGAAACGCTATGTCTCTTTCCAATTTGCTTTGGGTAAGAAATTTCTTTTGGGATGGTAGAGCAAAAGGTCTGGAAGCTCAAGCTGTATTTCCAATGATCGATTCGCATGAAATGAATCAGTCATTGGATGTAACAGTTGAAAAATTGAAAGAAACTGAAATTTATCCGCAAGCATTTAACAAAGCTTTTGGTAGTACAGAAATTACTGCCAACAAGATTGTAAAAGCAATTGCTCAGTTTGAGCGTACGCTCATTTCTGCAGATTCTAAATACGACCAATATCTCAGTGGAGCATACTCTCCTACTGAACAAGAACTTAGAGGGATGGAATTGTTTATGACAGTCCCTCAACCTCAAAAAAATATTAGAGGAGCTAATTGTGGTCATTGCCATGGTACTCCTAAGATATTTAAAGAACTATTTCATAATAATGGGCTTGATAGTAACCCAACAGATATTGGCAGAATGGAATTTACTGGTCAAGAGATTGATCGAGGCAGATTTAGAGTCGCAACTTTGAGAAACATCGCCCTCACTGCTCCATACATGCACGATGGCAGATTTAAAACATTGGAAGAAGTGCTAGACCATTACAATGAGCACGTTCAGCCGAGTGCTACTTTGAGCCCATTTATTTCAGATGTGAGTAATGAGATTGATGGTGAGTCTTTAGCCTTAACGCAAGATGAAAAGAAAGACATTATCGCTTTTTTACACATGCTCACTGATTCAACTTTTATCAACAATCCAAAATTTTCTAACCCATTTAAATCATGATAGCAAAACCATATTTAAGCTTCGCATCACTAATTATACTACTTCTATTTGCTTTTAATATAAGTGCTCAATCCACAATTACAGTCGTAGGAGAAGTGTTAAAACCTCTTACATTAAGCGTTTCCAGTCTTTCTAAAATGAAGCAAGAAAAAGTGATAGTGGAAGATCGAGATAATAAAGAACATACTTTTGAAGGAGTCCCACTTTATGACATTCTCGATTCTGCCGGAGTAACGCTCGGCGGTGAATTAAGAGGAGAAAATTTGGTGAAATATATTCTAGTACAAGCAGTAGACGGCTACGAAGTGCTTTTTTCACTACCCGAAATCGATCCTGAATTCACCAACCAAACCGTACTTCTTGCAACAAAAGTGGATGGAAAAGCGCTAGCAAATGGAGAAGGTCCTTTTCGCATAATTGTACCTAATGATAAAAAACACGCTAGATGGATTAGAGAAATAAGTACAATCAAGATTTTATTCTCGATGGAATAATAAGTAAAGATATTTAGCTACGTCTTAATTTTATATTCAGTACAAGTGTCTTTTTCTTTAGGAGTCGTGTTTTCTTGACCAACTCCCATAATGCATCGCATATTTACATAATCTACTACCATTCCATAATCTCTCATTACATCTGAGCCCAAGATCCCACTAATCTCGTATCCGGTTTTTTTCTGAATGTCTTCCCTGAGTTTTTTAAGTGGAGTACCCGTATAATTAGTGGCTATTTGTTTTCCACCTATATAAAGATAAGTATCAAATAGCAGCCAGAGATTCATACTTGTTCCCCCAAATCCATGGAGCTTTTTAGATATATTTTTGTAAATGCTAAAGCCAAAATGTTTCTTTTTATGTAAGTCTAATACGGTGAGTGTAGAACCTGTATCGACTATAAAGTAAGCTTTTTTCCCATTGAGTTCGCCTTCGATAATAGGAACTTGGGTATGAAGTAATTTGAGGAAAGTTAAATTTTCGTTTTGGAGAAAGTTATCTTGAGCGCTAGTTTCTAAGACAAAAAGAAATGATAAACTAATTAAAAATAATCTCATTATAAATAATTGAAATACAGACACTTATTCCACTATAGTGGATTGAAAGATTGAGCGTGTATTTATGTTAAGGCGTGCTGTTTTTAATATTGATACTTTAAGTATCAGCTAATGTTTGCTAACAAAATACGGTGAGGATATGATGGGAAAATAACCAATTTCAAACAATTAGTTATGAATTTCAAACCTATAGATATAGTTCAAAATTTATGCTTCTGCATTTTCTTCTATTTCTACTTCGGTAATGTTGGGTAAGTTTACAATAAATGTAGTGCCTTTGTTAATTTCAGAATTTAAAGAAATGTTACCGCCGAGTTTTTCAACTGTCTCTTTTACAATATACAAGCCTAAACCAGAACCGGCAGCTTTGTTATCACTGCGGAAAAACATCTCAAAGATTCTTTGTTTATCATTCTCTCTTATACCCACACCATTGTCTTCAACAAATAGGTTAAGTTCATCCTTAGTAACAGCAATCTTTACTTTTACATAAGAATACTCTTCGTATGGGTTTTGATATTTAATGGCATTAGACAACAAGTTTCTAAAGATTACTTGCAACCTTACCGGATCGTTGTAGTAATCGGTTTCGATCTTAAAATCTCTTATTAGATGCAGATTATCAGCGTTTTGCATGTACTTTAGCTCTTCCACAATATCATCTAATAACTTAGTAAAATCAATCTGCTCTGGCTTTAAAGTCAATCTAGAATTGCGCGAATAATCGAGTATATTTTTCACAAAAGTATCTAGTTTGGTAATACTCAGATTAACCATATCTACATAGCTTTTTAATTTGCCATGTAGTTCTTCCATTTTCATTAAATCTAGCAGACCGAGAATAGAAGATAATGGCGCTCTTATGTCGTGCGAAACTCGATATACAAAGTTATCCAGTTCTTCATTAGATTTTTTGAGTCTTGCAGTTCGCTTCGCAACCGTCTCTTCTAGCCTTTCATTTATTAGATGAATCTCTCTGTTATACTCTTCAAGTTCTTCAGACTGAGTTTGGATTTCCTCATTTTGCTCTTGAATTAAATAGTTCTTTTGAGAAAGCTCGTCATTGGCAGATTGCAATCTTTTAGTTCGCTCATTTACCTTTATCTCAAGTATCTTATTTTGCTTTTTGATGTTTTGAAATCTCACCCAGAAGTAACTGTAAATCATTAAAACAAGCGAAACAAAAGCCACCATTCTAAACCATATGGTTTTCCACCAAGGAGGAATAACCTCAATGTATAAAGCCCTAGCAGGAATCGTTTCTCCATTAATTCGACCTTCTACTTCAAATACATATTCTTTTGGAGCTAAGTTGGTATAAGTAACTTTTCTTTCGAGGCCTACCTCCTGCCAAGATTCATCTATAAAACCTAATAATCTGTATCTATACTGAACCATTTCCGGATCGGTAAAATTGATTCCAGCATAAGAAATACTAAAAACAGACTGGTTATAACTTAAGGTGATTGAATCTATATAATTGATGTCTTTATAAAGTGGAGAATCTTCTTTACCAATTTCTACAGGTTGATTAAATATTTCGAAATTAGTAAACATGATGGATGTGCTATGCCCTCTTTTTTTAATCTTTTGCGGATTGAAGATTTTAAAACCATTTGTTCCACCAAAAGCCAACTCTCCTGTAGAAAGTAAATAAGCAGCTTGTCTATTAGCCATTAATTTATGTACACCACCATGCACCCTGTTTTTTTTGCTCTCTTTGGTTATGGGGTCAAACTCAACCAAACCTGCATTAGTACCTAACCAAAGTTTTCCATCACGAGATTCTTCTATTGAGTGTACTGTGTTATCTGGTAAGCCATTAGATGTGTTGAAGAAAGGTAGTTCATTATCTTTGTCATTCAATAAGCGTAAACCTCCACCTTCTAAACCACCCCAAACTTGTCCCAGATGGTCTTCAAATAATTCTAAAACTGTGTATCCATGTTTGTCTGTTTGCTTGGGTACATAATGCTTAAAGCTGTTATCGCTCCGATCTAATCTATACACATAACCATCATTCGTTCCCACCCAAATATCATTTTTACTATCTACTAAGATCGACCAAACATTTTGGAAGCTCCTGCCATCTGGTAACTTAGACTCTGGATTAAATGGGGTTAACTCGTAGGTTTCTGTGTCAAATGAAAACAATCCTTCACCAAATGTACCTATCCACAAAAGCCCATTTTTATCTTCGGCTAGGGCAGTAATATTGTTGTTTGGCAAAGTATGTTTGGCATCAATAGCTTCTCTTCTAAAATGCTCAAATGTCTGTTTTTCTGTATCATATCGATCCATACCACCATTCCAGAAGCCAAGCCACACATCGTTATTGCTGCCTTTTGCCATAGTGATAACTTTGTTAGAAGCAATAGAGGCTTTGTTAAGCGGATCGTACTCGAAATGAGAAAATTCTTCTTTTGTACGATCAAATATATTTACCCCACCTCCATCTGTACCGACTAATAAAGTGTTAGAATCTACCTCCACAAAAGAAGAAACCACATTACTCGATAATGAATTTGCATTTTTATGTTGGTAATAGAACTTTACACTATTTGAATAAAAGTTAGAGAGGTTTAATCCTGTATGATAAGTGCCTACCCACAATCGATTCTGATCATCTACAAATAGACTTTTAACCGAGTTTGATGAAATACTACCATAATCGAAAGGACTATTTCTAAAGATGGTAAAATTGTTTTTTTCTTCATTAAATAAGCAAAGTCCATTATCTGTACCTAACCATATATTCCCCTCTAAATCTTCTACAATTACATCTATTTGGTTATTGGGTAAACTGTTGGAGTTCCCAATTTCATACTTATACTGAATAAAACTACTTTCTCCTTTTTTCAATAAATTGAGGCCACCTTCCATCGTGCCTACCCATAATCGATCTTTACTATCATAATAAATGGCAGTAATAAAATTATCACTTAAACCGCTTTTATCTTCTACACTATGTGTAAAACTCTTTATTGTATTATCTTGAGTATTGAGAAGTCTCAATCCATTGCCCAAAGTACCCACCCAAATGTAGCCATCTTCTCCACCTGTAATCGAAAAGGCATAAGTGCTACCTGTGCCTTCATCTTCGGATGTACTTTGTTGATGATATTTAAAACTCTTATCTTCAGTATTAAATTGAACCAGTCCTCCTAAAGTACCTGCCCACATGCTGCCATGCTTGTCAAAATACAAATCTTGAATAAAACTATAATTGTACTTAGACGAATCGGATACCAATGAAATATGATCGAACTTATCATAAATTGGGTTGTAAACATAGATGCTACCACCCCAAGTACCAACCCAGATATTATGAAATTGATCTTCTTCTAATGCTCTAATATTATGTTGTTGGAGTTCTACATCGTCTTGCTTGGTATACAAGTATTTTTTAAAACTATAACCATCAAACTTATTTATACCTTCGTTTGTCGCTATCCAAACATATCCGGCAGAGTCTTGTAGAATATCCCAAACAGTATTATTACTAAGCCCATCGGTTACAGAATAGCCTTGGAAATTTAGTTGAGGTTGTGCGAAACCAAGCTGTAAAACAGCAAAATATAATAAAAAACTATAAAAATATCTTCTAAAATTTAGTACATAAATATTATTAATGAATACAATCATCACATTGCTATTTACTAAGCATCAAACTATATCTAATAAGTATTTGTAAATTGAACAGGGCAAAATTGTATTGCCATATTCAAAAATTTATAGTCTCGTAGACTTCAACAACCTGCACACAAATTAATAAAAATATTATAAATTTCAATTTTAGCTTATTGCTCTGCTAAAATAAAAGGGGTGCTATTCACTTATTAAATACTCCTCCATTTGATTAGTAATTTATCAATATTACTTACCATTACTTCAAAATATTTCAATGATTAAGTCAATTCATTTAAAATTTAATTTTAAGAAAATGTGAGTTTTGCATTGTATGTTGAAACAGCAATACTATTTTTAGGAGTAAATTAAACTGACAAAATGAAATACTTAATTCTTTATTTTCTCACACTCACAACAATTGCAATTGCCCAAGACACCAAATACAAAGGTCAGGCACCTATTTCTAGTATTCCTGTAACTGTTTCTAAACCAACTATTCCTCAATATAAAGGCACTTTTGAGGTAACAGATGGCTTGTACTTTACCAATGATTTTCAAGGAGGTAGATTAAACGGAATAATAGAAGGTGAAAATGACACCATTGTTGCTGTAATTGCTGCTGAAAATGTTCCTATCAACTCAAGTGCTTGGTATGCATTTAAAGTTTGGAGCGATGTTTCTAAAAATGTCACGCTCAAATTGACTTACCAAAATGCGAAACATCGCTATTATCCTAAAGTAAGCACAGATGGTCTAAACTGGGAATTGATGGATTCTACTAAAATCTTTGAAATTGGTAAAGGTGATCAGAAATTTGGTGGAGGCTCACAATCAGAAGCTGCTGTTTTAAACTTAGCAGTAAGTTCAGATACACTTTGGGTTGCTGCGCAAGAGCTACAAACTAGCACTCATGTATTTGCTTGGATGGATGAAATGGCTCAATCTTCTTTTATTTCGGTGGCAGAAATTGGAAAAAGCAGAGAAGGCAGACCGATGAAATGCATGCACATAGGTGCTGGCAAAGACAAAAAAATGCTGATGATTATTTCTAGGCAACATCCACCAGAAGTAACCGGATATTTTGCTATGAAGTCTTTTGTTGAAAATTTGGTTGCAGATACCAAACTGGCTAAAAAATTTAGAAAGGAATACGATATTTATGTAGTGCCTTTAATGAATCCAGATGGTGTAGATAATGGTCATTTTAGACATAATGTTGGCGGTATAGATTTAAACAGAGACTGGGCAGATTTTAACCAACCAGAAACTTCTGCTGTTAGAGATTTTATGCGCGAAAAAGTAAAAGATGGAGGAAAGTTTTACTTCGGCATCGATTTTCATTCTACTTGGGATGATATTTACTACACACTTCCAGATACAATTCCGAGCAATTTAACTGGCTTTACAAAAAAGTGGTTAGATGGAATTGAAACAGAAATACCAGATTATAAACCAAATGTAAGACCGACTTCTAGGTTAGAACCTACTTGGGTTTCGCGAAACTTTTTCTTTGTAGAGTTCGGCACTGAGGCTTTGGTTTTTGAGATTGGTGATAATACTTCTAGAGAATTTATTAAGAAGAAGGGGAAAGTTTCTGCAGAGCAAATGATGCAGATTATATTGGATGATTATAAGTAAATCCTTTATGAAACAAATAAAGCAGATAGGACTAATCTAACCCTATCTGCTATCAGTTTATTAGTGATTGATTACTTCATTTGGTTAATGAAACATGTCGCTTTTTATATTCATTCTTTAATTTTTAACTTAACACTTTGGAAGTACTTCTACTTAGGTTATTCTCTTTCCCAATAAACACTTCTCTAATTCTATAGGTCTTTTTGTCTGAAGATTCGTAATAGGTTCTCATATTCATCTCCATAATAAAACCAAAGGTAATAAACTGAATACCAGCTAATAACAAGGTGATTCCAAGAATTAGTAATGGCCGTCCCCAAATATCTTGGCCAGCCATCTTGGATATTAGCAAGTATAAATTGATAATGCTACCCACAGCAAAACTTAAGAATCCAATTGGCCCAAAAAGGTGAATGGGTTTTTGCAGATACTTTTTCATAAACACCATCAACATCAAATCACTCATCACTTTAAAAGTTCTGCCCAGTCCGTATTTAGAACTTCCATGTATTCTTGGGTGATGCTTTACATTCATTTCTGCAATTCTTGCCCCTTGTAAGTGTGCTAATACTGGAATAAATCGGTGTAACTCTCCATACAAACCAAGATCTTTGGCAATCTCTTTCTTAAAAATCTTTAGCGTGCAACCATAATCGTTTATCCTAATGTCGGTGAGTTTTCTAATGAGGCTGTTGGCAATTTTGCTTGGAATTTTTCTAAGAAACATGCCATCTTTTCTATTTAATCTTCTTCCTGCAACTACATCCCATTCTTCTCTTAAAAGCTTTTCGAGCATCAAAGGAATATCGCTTGGGTCGTTTTGCAAATCGCCATCCATGGTCACTATATAGTCTCCAGTTGCTGCTTCAATTCCTGCAGACATCGCTGAAGTTTGACCATAGTTTTTATAAAAGATTAAGAGTTTGATTCTGCTATTTTCCAAAGATTTAATTCTGGAAACAGTGCTATCTGTTGAGCCATCATCTACCAATATCAATTCATAATCGATACCGTTCATGGCTTTTTGTACATTGTTAACTAAGGGAAAAATATTGTCCTCTTCGTTTAAAAGAGTGACTACAATAGATATTTTCATGATATTATCAGAGTATTGAATTTGTTGAATTGTATTTCTATTATCAGCAAGGTTATTCGCCGATACATACAGTTTAGATGAAGGAATGAGTGTTTTTGAGTATCTCTTTTGGAAAATCTGAATAGCAATTAGTCTGGAAATAATGACAGAAGCACTGCCGACTAAGGCCCCAAATAGTATATCGATATAGAAATGTTGAAGTAAATACATTCTGGAATAAGCTACCAATAAGGCGACAAACAAGAATGCGTAAGTCAACAAACGTTTTTGAAATAATAAAGAAAGACAAAATGCAATTACGAAAGCTGTAGTAGTGTGACCAGAGGGAAAACTTCTCGAAGCATGTACCTGCACGCCATCGACAAAGTGTAATAAGGATGTGTTGCTTAAAAATGCTGTTGGTCTGGGTGCGCTTTCAAATAAAACTCTTTTTAAAACTAATACCGCAAGACCATGTATTACTGATGCCAGAATAACTACTAAAGCACTAAATCGATTTTTTAAAAGTAGAGTAAGAAGCAACAGCGGCAACAACAAAATTCCATTACCTAAATTGGTAATTTGCTTAAAGAATACATCCAAGAAATTACTGTGATATTGATTGATAAAAAGTACAATATCACCTTTATCAATAAAAAATAAACTGAGTAAACCGATAGCAAATAAAGCAGTATATAACTTCAGTAGATGATTGAAATAGTTTTTATCTAAATACATTTTGTTGTTATTAAGATCAGATGGTTGAGTTTATAGAGCCTATTTCAATGTTGTTAATTGGGTTAAAATATTATTATGGTCATCCATATTCGCAGAGTTTTACAAATGCGAATAATTAATGCGAGAATAAAATCAGATTTAGAAGAAATTTAGAATTTTTAATTGGTCACTTGAAAAATTGAAATTTCATGCTGATGATCTTTTCTTCGATAAATTTAGATGGGGCTCAATAAAGTTTTACTTAAGTAATTCTTAAGATTCTCTAAAGGGAATGGACAGCTTCATATTATTATAAATTTATCGACTTATTTGCCAAATTCTCTTCAATTTTCATATGATTTTCAGCATGTTTCATGCTTTAAAATGAAGCTTTAGAGCCTGATAAGTCAATTTCTCATTAATCTAAATATAAATATTTTGCTCTGCTTAAATTTGTAGTTTTTCATAAGACAAATGGGGTTTCAATACTTAAACTTGTATAAAACAATATGAAGATGCCAATAACTAACGCCTACAAAAATGAAAGCCCAACCAGTTAAATCTTTCTTCTTTTTGTTAATTACAGTTTCCTTTATTTTTGAATTTGCCTACCTTTTTCAAAGCTGTAAACCAAAAGAAAAAGCTGAATCATTCTCTCAAGAAACTAGTGAAAATAACCAACAATCAGATTTAGTCAGAGTAAATCACGACCCTAATTATCTTGGTGATCAAAATTGTAAATCTTGCCATGCACAAGAATTTAGCGACTGGAAAAACTCTCACCACGATAGAGCCATGGCAATCGCCAACGATAGCACCGTAAGAGCCAACTTTAATAACACCGAATTTGAAAACAGAGGGATAAGATCTAAATTCTATAGGCAAGATGAAAAGTTTATGGTAAATACTGAAGGTCCTGATGGTAGCTATCAAGATTATCAAATTATATATACATTTGGTTATGAGCCACTTCAGCAATATATTATTGCGTTCCCCAATGGTAAATTTCAATGCTTACGAACTGCTTGGGATACAGAAAAAGGCAAATGGTTCGATCTTTATCCAGACTTAGATGTAGATGTGAGAGAGTGGATTCACTGGACAAAGGGTGGCTTAAACTGGAATACAATGTGTTCAGATTGCCATTCTACCAATGTTAAAAAGAACTACAATAACAAAACCGATTCTTTTGATACTGAATACTCAATTATAAATGTAAGTTGTGAAGCTTGCCACGGCCCTAGCAAAAAACATGTCGATTATATGCAATCAGGTGCAGATGCGAGCAATTACAAAGCCGATGAACAATTGTATTTAACGAATAGTTTAAGTTCAAAAGAGCAAGTAAATGAATGCGCCAGATGCCATGTGAGAAGAACTCAATTTGTAGATGGCTACAAGCACAAAGGTGCTTTTATGGATTATTACGCCCCTCAAATTATTAGTGATGAGTTCTATTATCCAGATGGACAGATTTTAGATGAAGATTATGTATTTGCATCATTTACACAAAGTAAAATGTATCACAATGGTGTAAAATGCTCCAATTGCCATAATCCACATAGTTTAGAGCTGAAAGCAAAAGGTAATATTCTTTGCACACAGTGCCATACGAGCAACCAGTACGATACCAAGAATCACCACTTTCACGAAGGTGATAATGCATCAACCCAGTGTATCAATTGCCATATGACAGGGCAAACTTATATGGGTAATGATTTTCGCAGAGATCACAGTTTTAGAATCCCTAGGCCAGATCAAAGTATAAAGTATAAAACGCCCAATGCTTGTACACAATGCCATATAGATAAAAGTGATGAGTGGGCGGCATCAACCATAGAGAAATGGTATGGCAAAACAAGACCTGCACATTTTTCTGATGCCTTAACCTTGGGCTCAACCAGATTGCCCGAATCGAAGCAAGGACTAGAGAAACTATTAAAAAACGAAGAAGAACCTGCAATTGCCAGAGCAACTGCTTTACATTACTTAAGCCAGTTACCAAATTTGCAAAACCTAGACTTGTTTTCTTATGCTTTAAGCAATAAGGAACCCATTGTGAGATATACTGCCATTCGGTCTATAATGGATTTGCCAACCAATTTAAAGAAACCGCTCATCTCTCCCCTATTAAGCGATTCCATTAAGTCTATTAGAATTTCTGCAGCGAGTGCTTTGGCTGAGTTAACACAAAATGATTTTGAAAATGCAGATCGTGAAGCTTTTACAAAAGCAAAACAAGAATATCTCATTTATTTAAATGTAAATGCAGATTTCCCCGGCGGGCAGATGAACTTGGGGCAATATTATCAAAAAACAAACAAATTGAAAGATGCTGAAAAAGCTTATAGCAAAGCTTTGGAGTTAGATTATTTCTTTAATGCAGCAAGAATGAACTTGGCCTATTTATATAATATGGAAGGCAGAAATGAAGATGCATTAAACTTGTTTAAGCAAGTGATAGAACAAGAACCAGCATATGCGCCAGTTTACTACTCTACCGGACTTTTACTGGCCGAAATGCAAAGATTGGATGAAGCATCTGAATATCTAGAGAAAGCCGCAAACTTAGATAGCAACGATGCCAGAGTCTATTATAACTGGGGTTTAACCCTACAAAAACAAAACAAGATTACCGAAGCAGAAGAAGTATTTTTAAAAGGACTAAAAGTTAACCCTGAGTTTTTAGATATTGATTATGCTTTAACGATTATGTACATGCAACAAAATCAATATAAAAAGGCTAAAAAATATGCTGAGAAATTAATTTCAATACAACCAGAAAATGCTCACTTTCAACAAATTATTAAAATGATTAATGACAATTTGTATACAGATAGTTAAGGTAATATTCTAAATAAAAGAAGAATCAGTAACTATTCAACCAAAGAAATATATTACACATCATTTAATCTAAATATCAAGAAATACTAAAACCATTTTTTAGGTAAAAAAACTACTTAAATTGATAATATTAGTTAATAGAGCTTGTTTCAATAAGTAAATTATACCTAATAAATGGCATGAAAAATTTCACAGGATATCTTACTTCGAAATCTAAGCTTGTAGATGCTCTTCAAAACCTAGAAGAACTCAAAAACGATATTTCTTCTGCTACATATTTCATCAAGAAAATTGAAGAAGGAGAATTAGATATTCCGTATCCGGGGGTTGATGAGTACGATATGCAAGAGAACACACTTTCTAGTTCTTTAATTAGCATGAGAAACAAGCTCAAAAGCTTGAATGAAAGTGATGCACAAAGAAAGTGGATTGCAGAAGGCTTGGCATTTTTTGGCGATATTTTGAGAAATAACCAAACTGATTTAAGCGAGACTTGTAATCAGATAATTCGACATCTGGTTAAATATTTAAATGCGAACCAAGGCACAATTTACATTGCCAATTTAAAAGAAGAATGTCTTGAGCAGAAAGCCTGTTATGCTTATAATCGAAAGAAATATATTGAATCTAAGTGTGCGTTCGGTGAAGGATTAGTAGGGCAAATTTACCTTGAGAAAGAAACCTTGGTTATGGATGATGTACCCGAAAATTACATCAATATCACTTCTGGCTTAGGCGATGCATTACCAAGAGCCGTAGTTATAGTTCCTCTCAAAGTAAATGATATAGTTTTAGGTATTATCGAAATTGCTTCATTTAAAAACTTCTTGCCTTTCCACATCGAGTTTTTAGAGAAGTTGGGAGAAAGCTTTGCCTCAACAATTTCAAATATCGATACCAATGAAAAAACCCAATATCTGCTGCATCAGAGTCAAATTCAAGCAGAAGAATTAAGGTCTCAGGGTGAAGAGTTGCATCAAAATATGGAAGAGTTGGCTGCTACGCAAGAAGAAATGCAGCGAATTCTTAGAGAATCTCAGGACAAGGAATTATACATGAGGAACTTGCTAGATGCAGCTAAAGATTCTATCCTCACCTTTGATAAAGATTATAAAATCAAACACTTTAATAAAGTAGCTCATGACATATACAAAGCCTATAATATCAATCTTGAAAGCGGAGTAAATCTTTTGCAACTATATTCTGATGAGGATAAAGATCAGCAAAAAGATCAAATGGATAAGGCCTTGAGTGGAGAGTCTATCGAAATACTTTATAAGAGCAAGTTTAACACGCATCATTTAGTCAATTTAATTCCCATAAGAAATGAACATGGTGTAGTAGAAGCTGTCGCTCAGTTTTCTACAGACATAACCAATTTGGTAAAAGCCCAACAAGAAACAGAGGAATTCTTACAAGAAAGTCGTGCGCAGGAAGAAGAGTTGCAGCAGAACATGGAGGAGTTGTCTGCCACTCAAGAAGAGATGCAACGAATCTTAAGAAATTCGCAAGATAAAGAATTGTACATGCGAAACCTGCTAGATGCAGCTAAAGATTCTATCCTCACTTTCGACAAAGAGTATAAAATCAGGCACTTTAATAAAGTAGCTGCTGATTTGTACAAAGCCTACAATATCGAGCTTGTGAGTGGTGTAGACCTTTTGATGTTAATTGATCTTGAAAATAGAGACGCTCAAAAGGAACAAATGGATAAGGCTTTAGCAGGTGAAGCTATAGAAACATTATACGATGGTGAAGGCAATCATTTTTTAACTAATTTAATTCCTTTAAAAGATGAGCTTGGAAACGTAGAAGCTGTCGCACAGTTTTCTACAGATGTAACTCAATTAGTAAAAGCCCAGCAAGAAACGGAGGAGTTTTTACAAGAAAGTCGCGCGCAAGAAGAAGAATTGATGCAGAATATGGAAGAGCTGTCTGCGACTCAAGAAGAAATGCAAAGAGTGCTTAAAAATGCACAAGATAAGGAATTATACATGAGAAATATGCTGGATGCTTCCAGAGATTCGATTGTCACTTTTGATCAGGAATATAAAGTAAAGCATTTTAATAAAGTCGCCAGAGATATTTACGAAGTATATGATATTGAACTTAAAATAGGTTTTGATTTGCTCCAATTAATTCCGGATGAAGAGCGTGAAGAGCAAAAAACAATCATGGATAAGGCACTTGCAGGAGAATCAATTGAAACATTATACCACAGCCAATACGATACACATCATCAAGTTTGTTTTGTGCCAATTAAAGATAAAGACGGCAATG
>PBYL01000269.1 GCA_002729595.1 Thalassovita sp.
CCGAAGCTTCCTGTCTTCTTTCCATTGTAATTAGCTCCAACTGCTTGCGCGTTGTCTTCTATCACCCATAAATTATGCGAATTTGCCAAGCTTAAGAGTGCATCCATCTCACACGGATTTCCATACAAATGCACAGGCATAATCGCCTTGGTTCTGGAGTTAATCAGTGGCTTACATTTATCTACAGAAAGATTACAAGTAAATGCATCTACATCAACAGGAATGGGCTTAGCTCCTGTTTGAATTACCGCAATAAAACTAGCAGAAAAAGTATGCGCCGGAACTAGTACTTCATCACCAATACCTACACCTAAAGCCATTAGAGAAATTTGCAAAGCTTCTAAACCATTCGCGACTCCACTTACAAACTCACATCCTAAATATTCACTAAACTCCTTTTCGAATGTTTTAAGCTTTTCACCTAGTACAAACCAGTTTTGCGAAAGGGAGTCTTTAAAAGCTTTTTCTAAAGCTACACCACATTGCTGATGGATTTTGTCTAGTGAATAAAAAGGAACTTTACAGGTCTTCAAATTAATCTCTTATGAACTTTAATATACAGTCGGTTTAAGATTGCATAATTAGTTATTGCCAACAGGATTTACACTAGTTTGATACTTTTTTTGAAAAGCATCTAAACGCTTAGCCACATTTTCTCTAATGTTTGTATAAAAAATGTTGTAATCGTAAACATGGTAATCTCCAGAGAATGGGAATCTGTATTTAGGCTCTATCGGCTTAGTAACCCTTAATACACCATTTACTAGCTTAGCATCTGTTAAAGATTGATTGATCTTTTTAAACTTCTCAGGTTTTCTTACAAATGGCGTAGAACCAACATTCAATTTACTTTCGCCATAAGTATCGTCAGTCTTCCAATTAAGCGGATTTATTACCACCATATTTTCATCTCTATTTGTGTAAAACTCATTGCCATACTCACCTGCAAAACACAAATCGTTCTTTACATAAAAAGGGTACTTTCTCCCATTCAACTTATATGTATTCCAACTAACTACACAACCTGTATCTGTTTCACCTTGCGCTGCGGTTACACTCTTATATTCTTTAAATTTCTTTATCGGTTGGGTTGCTGCATTTCCTATTAAATAAGCAGCTACTAGCTGATCGTATAATGGTTTGCCTTCGAAAAACTCTTGTATTAACCTGATGCCATGATAACTCCCTTGACTGTGACCAGCTATTATAATCGGTCTGCCATTATTATAATGCTCTAGATAATATTCAAATGCTTTTTTAACATCGCTATATGCCACATTAAAAATCTTAGTGCGTCGCTTATTATTCGATTTTTTGATGAAGGTAATTAACGAAACTTGTCTGTACCTTGGCGCATACACTCTACACGAACCATTAAACACACTCGCCTGATTAAGCATGATAAAGTCGGTTCTGTGGTTGAATCGCTTTGCATCTAACCTAGCATTTTTTACAGTGCTTAAACTTAATGCTGTAGTTGGATGAATAAAGAAAACATCTGCCTCGGCTATATCTTGATTATCCTTAAAATTAGATTCTTCGGGCACATAATCTGCCCAGTCTTTTCTGTTAGGTAAAGCTGCCCAATAAAAATCATCACTATAGTCTGGTGCTGCTGGTGTTTTTTGTGCAAATGCTTCTAATGAAAAAAGTGTTAGTAAGATAAATATCTGAACAGTTGCTTTATATCTGTTTGACTTCATAATTTGAAAACTAGATCGGGTTCTGTATTTGTTTTTATAATCTTTTTCAAAAAATCGTCCAAAGATTATATATAAATAAACTAACAATTTTCAGCTTTATTCATTCAATTTGTCAAAAGAGAAACACAAAAGTTTTTAAGCTAAAAATCCAGCTTTAAAATTGTTGTTTCAACATAGATTTATCGAATTATAAAAACAGCTATAAGAATGGAAGATTTAAAAATAACTTTAATTCAAACTGAATTATACTGGGAGAATATACAAGCCAACCTGAGCAATCTGGAAGAAAAAATATGGGAAGTTACAGAGAATACCGACCTAATTTTATTGCCCGAAATGTTTAATACCGGCTTTAGCATGAATGCTCAAGCTTTAGCCGAACCCATGAACCTCACCACTACCAAATGGATGAAACAAATGGCAGCACAAACCAAAGCTGTAATTTGTGGGAGTTTTATCGCAGTGGAAAATGGGAATTATTACAACAGACTTGTTTGGATGCAACCAGATGG
The DNA here is from genome assembly GCA_002729595.1 of Thalassovita sp. Classification (GTDB taxonomy): domain Bacteria; phylum Bacteroidota; class Bacteroidia; order Cytophagales; family Flammeovirgaceae; genus Chondrinema. The sequence goes on from PBYL01000269.1 coordinate 2,216, forward strand.
CAATTACAGCCAATACGATAAGCGACATTTATTTAGAATGGCTAAAGAAGACCTAACCTTTTCTACTGGGTTAGACAAATTAGTAGTCGAGCTGAAAGGCTGGAAAATCTGTCCGCTTATCTGTTACGATTTACGTTTCCCAGTGTGGAGTAGAAACTTAAATAACCAATACGATTTACTCTTATATGTCGCTAACTGGCCGGCTGCCAGAGAAAGCGCTTGGAATGCATTATTACCCGCCAGAGCAGTGGAGAACTTGTGTTATGTTGCAGGTTTAAATCGCTGTGGAGAAGATGGAAAAAACATTCCCTATCAAGGAGATTCGCAAGTAATAGATTTTTATGGCAAAAAGATACTCGATATGGGAAATGAGGAAGATATTGCCACCATTACACTATCTGCTGAAAAGCTTGAAAAGTACCGCAAAAAATTTCCAGCTCATTTAGATGCAGATAATTTTAATTTGATGTAATGTAATTTTTTTTCGGGTTCGACTACATATAGGTGAAACATTCACTCTAAATAAGAATATATGGAGCCTAAGTTGAATTTGAACAAAAAGATGCCTTCTTTTCCTAAAAAGTTTTTTGGCAACACCTTTGGTAAAATTACAGCCATATCCACAGCTGTACTTGTAGTTTTTTTGCTGTTTTCTACTTTCTACATCGTAAACCCTGGAAATGTAGGAGTAATTACAAAATTTGGTGCAGTACAAGGTGAAATACTTTCTGAAGGAATTCATTTGATTAATCCGGTATCTACCAAGATAATTCCTATAAATGTGCGGGTACAAAAAATTGAAGCTGATGCCACAGCTTCTTCTAAAGACTTACAAAATGTTACCTCTAAAGTTGCCTTAAACTTCTATCTATCTAAAGAAAAAGCGAATGCTATTTTCCAAGAATTGGGGCTAGATTACAGAGTTACCATTATCGAACCTGCTATACAAGAATCTATCAAATCTGCTACTGCTGCTTACACTGCTGAAGAGCTCATTACAAAGAGACCAGAAGTTAAGCAAGATGTATTTGCTAGCATTAAAGATCGACTAGAAAAGAACAACATTATTGTTACCGACTTTTCGATTATCGACTTCAACTTTACTGAAGAATTTAACAAAGCAATTGAGAAGAAACAGATTGCAGAACAGCTAGCTTTAACTGCTAAAAATGACTTGAGCAGAATTCAAACAGAAGCGCAACAAGCACTGGCAAAAGCAGAAGGTGAAGCCAATGCAAAACTGGCTATAGCAAAAGCACAAGCTGAATCTCAGAGACTACTTAAAGAGTCTGTAAATAATGATATACTCGAACTGCAAGCTATTGAAAAATGGGATGGCACATTGCCAATGGTAATGGGCGAAGGTAATGGAAATGCATTTTTCGATATAGTTGGCGCAATGAATAAAAACAAAGCAAAATAAAGCTAAAAGCACCGAGGGAAGCATTGCAGAAGCATTTCTTCCCTTTTTTTTATCCCTACCCAAATACAAAAATTACCAATTGTAAGTTACATCTATATCTGGTTTGATTTTTTTGATCTTGTTGATATTATTTTTCCAAATCAAACCACTCAATAACGCAATTACATCTTCCTTTTTTTACTGACAAATTTCAAACTGATTAACAAGGTATTTTTTGTATCTAATATAATCCATTATGCTATCAAGATTTTCGATTAATTATTTGAAAAATCTGAACATTCAGAGAAAGTTTCTACTTGGATTTTCATTGATGTTAGTTTTGTTTACTGCAAACTATCTGTCCATACAGTATTGTAGAAATCTAGCTAAAGAAGATGCCTTAATCGTAGATGTATCGGGTAGAAATAGAATGTTGTCGCAAAAGATAGCCTTGTACGCAGAAATGATTATAGATGGTAAAGAAGAATACAGAAAAGACTTGCTATCCATTATAGAGCTACATAACACCTCAATCGATGCACTAAAACTAGGCGGCCCAGCACCCGGAATTGATACAGAAAGAACGCTACCAGCCTCGCCTCAAGAGATTATTCCTACATTAAATGAAGTGGAAACTTTTTGGAAAAGCTACAAAGAAAAAGCATTGATAATTGCCGAAAAACCGCTATTTGTCGATAAAATAACAACCAACACTTCGATCGATGAAGAAGGCAACAGCCATACTGAAACAGGCACCATCCAAGAATTGAATCCGCTTGTGATAAATGCACTTAGTTATTTGGAAAACAATGCACAAGAAATGCTAGCTAAAAACAATAAGCTTGTTAGAAACTATGTGCTTTCAAATAAAGAGAAACAAGATAACCTAGATTACTTTACAACAGTATTTTTTCTCATTACAATCGTAATTCTTGCCAGACTTCTGTTTATAGTTTCAGAAAGCATGATAAAGCCTCTTAAAAGATTGACGGCAGAATTAAGCTCGCTTTCAGAAGGAGTACTCACAGAAGTGAAATATGACGAAACTCGACTAGATGAAATTGGACAACTCTTAAAAACCGCCAATTTTCTAAATAAAACCATGACACAAGCAACCAAGTTTGCCACTAAAGTTGGAGAAGGTAATTTCGATGAAGACTATACATTAGCCAGTGAACACGATGTACTTGGAAAATCATTAGTTGAAATGCAAAATAAGTTAAGAAGTGTAGCAGATGATGAAAATACGAGAAAATGGCAAAACAACGGTTATACCCTCATCAATAACCTTTTGAGAATAAATGACGAAGCCATTGAAGATATTTTACAAAGAGTTTTAAGTGAGATTATCAAATATGTAAATGCGAGCCAAGCTGCATTTTTTATAATTGAAGAAGAAGGGAATGATGAATACCTAAACTTAGCAGCTACTTATGCCATGGGTAGATTAAAATACCTCGATAAAAGAGTGCATAAGGGCGAAGGATTAGTTGGTCAATGTTGGTTAGAAAAAGCACCTATCTACCTTAAAAAGGTTCCTGACGGCCACTTTGAAATTAGTACTGGCTTAGGGCATTCAGAACCAAAAACCTTATTAATTATTCCGCTTATTCATAATGATGAAGTATGTGGAATTTTAGAGATTGCTTTCTTAGAAGAAATAAACAACAGCACAAAAGATTTTCTTGAATTGCTTTCTGCTGATATAGCAGCAACCATATTGAGTATCAAAATAAATAATAAGACCAAAAGACTACTTGAGCAAGCGCAAACTCAGGCTGAAGAACTACGCGCTCAAGAAGAAGAAATGCGCCAAAATCAAGAAGAGCTCAATGCCACCCAAGAAGAAATGATTAGGCAAAAAAGCGAACTTGAAAGAGAATTGCTTTCGCTGAGAGAACAGCTAGAAAGCAAATAATACTCAAAAAACACCTCGCCTTTTGGCGGGTGTTTTAATCTTTTCTTAAATGCAATGTGCCAGTACTTGTTTGTGAGATTTCTTCTCGATTCATTTTTTGCTTACGGAATTCGCCATTCACATACATTTCTGCTTGATCGCCATAATGTGGGCTTAACACATTTCCAGACTGACCGGTAGGCAAAACACTAATACTGTTTTCATAATCGGAATAATCGATTATTCTACGCATAGCAGGCCCCCAAGTAACCTCGTATTTGCCTGACTCATTCCAGATAAAACCTTGATTGTTGATTACCTCAGTTCCACCTGCTATAGGATAAGGACCTACATTAAAGATTCCTCTCAGCGCTTCTACTTTACCCAAAGCATGCGCATGCTCAATACTATGAACTTTGTTCCATTGCCACTCATTCATATCACTACCTAATCGAGTTTCAAGCTCGGCTATTGCTTCTTTGTATGCATGAATTAAGATATAGTTTCTGCTTTCTTTCATTTTTTCAGTGGCAACATCATCCCACCAAATAGAAGAATCATTGGCAATTAAAAGCGCATTGGTTCTTCTGGATATAAATGTTTTCAGATAAGTGTCAAAGTCTTTTTCGCCAAGTTCGTCTTTCATCGCGAAGGCTAAAACTTTATAGAATACATGATGAAAAACTGTTGGGGCTATATCTGCTTGCGCATGGTTTCCATCCCATTTATCTAAAAGATCTATACAAGCTCTTTCGGTGGTATTTAGGTTGTTTGCAGTACTTTCTACGACAGAAGCAATCTCTTTGGCAATTTTTGGATACACGGGAGAAATATCATCCAAAATCATGGTTTTCATTTTTTCTACATTCCAACTGTCTTCTTTATCGAGCATTTCCATAATTCTTACAGCTCTGTCTTCTGGAATGTAGTAACCGTAATGATAAACCCCTTTTACAGAATCTGGTTGATTGTTGGCTGAATACACATAGCCAGATGGCGGATTTTCAGATTGCGGGTTCATATCAAAATCATAGAAACCTAAAGGATCATCTTTACCAGAAGCGCCATCCAAAATGAATTTAGGATTTACATGCTCAGGTCTAATCGGTAACTTAGCAGAAGCCCACCAAGCAATGTTTCCATCAACATCTCCATACATCACATTTAATCCCGGCCCGTGAATTTGAGAAGCCCCTTTTCTCGCGATTGAAATATCATCGGCAAACATGAGGTTATAAGCCGCTTCCAGAATAATTGCATTTACCTTGGTATAAACCCACCAAGCACTTACTGCTTTATCTTTGCCTAGCTCAGGTAAAACTTCATTTACAATTGGGCCATGTCTGGTTTCTTTCACTTCAAATGCGACAGCACCCGCATCTTTCACATTTATTTCTTCTTGCCTCACTTTAAAGTCTAACCAATTGCTATCTGCTAAATACTGGTTTTCATTATCAGAATTTATTTGCTCATAGAACAAGTCAATATCATCATTCTCAAACATAGTAAGCCCAATTGCGTGGTGGTCGCTATGCCCAACTAATGCATAAGGGAAACCTGCCAGAAAATTACCATAGTATTTAAAGTCTGGTGTTTCGATATGTGCCTCATACCAAACAGATGGCTGTGAAAAAGCAATGTGTGTATCGTTTGCTAAAATCACTTTGCCATTTTCTGTTTTTTGTGGAGCAACCACCCAACTATTGCTGCCAAGAAAGGGAGGAACAGGCACACCATCTAAAATTGTAGTAATCGTTTCGGTTACAGATTCCATCACGTCTACTGAATCTGTAAATTCTATAGCATGTATAGAATCGATCTTTTCGCCATTATCTTTAAAATATACAGGAATAGTAGCCGCATTTTTATCCCATTGAATTACTAAGTCTTTCACATAATCTTTACCGTATTTTTTTGATATTTTTTCAACCAATGGTTCTGTTTTAAAAGCCTGAGCAAAACTGAATGCCATATAACCAATACTGTTATGCACATCAGTTAAAGTAAAAGCTGCTTTAGGTATACCAATGATGTAAAACTCTAAAGGAGTTGGCCCATTCTCGATGTATGTATTAATACCATCCAGATAAGCTTCTGCCAATTGTAAATGCTCACCTTTGGTTTTGTACAATTCTTCTACACTTGCTTTGGCATGCTCTTCTATTCCCAGTGTTCTAAAAAACTTGTCAATTTCTATAAAATCTGAGCCCAAAATCTCCGAAAGTCTGCCTGCTCCCACTCGTCTTAACATCTCCATCTGAAACAACCTTTCTTGAGCATGTACATAACCCAAAGCTTTAAAAGCATCGGTTCTCGAAGAAGCATAGATATGAGGCACACCAAATTCATCGAACTTCACCTCGACATCTTCATTCAATCCATAATATTTTACATCTCCATTATATCTCGGTTTTTGAGTTTGTAACCAAAAGTAGCCACCTAAACAGGCTAACAAAATGAAAAAAAAGAGTAACAGCAGTATATTTTTGATAATTCTCATGGAGTGTATCCCTATTATAATTTGTTTTGCTTAGATAATAAATATCTGTTTATTTTCCGATTGAAAATTAATTAATACAAATTTTGTTTCTTTTGCCGAAAGGAATTTTTTTTCAAGACTTAACATTAGATTTTAATAAGATTCAACCTGATGAAGCAAATATTAAAATACGGATTCTTAATTATTACAACACTACTACTTTTTTTTGCATGTAGCAGACATGATTTAGACAAAATTGAATTTACCTCAGACTTACAAGCAGCTTTTTTGTTAAATTCTAACTCTGAAGGAATTGAAGTGATTGAAGGCACTGAGCTTTGGTACTCAGACACAATCAGAAATGATAATCTTCTACTTAAACTAGATACTTTTAATTTAGCACAAAGAGATATTGAAAAAGTAATTCCAGAAGAAGTCTATTTAACTATTGTCAACTACTCAGATGACGAATCGCTTTCTACTGCCAACTGGCGATTTCTAAGATCGGTACAGTTATACATCTATAACCAAACTGGAGACGATAGTTTACTCCTCGCCCGTCTCGATACAGTTTCTACAAGCATCAATGCAACTATTACACTAAATCCCAATACTGAGTCTATTAGACAATTTGTAATTGATGAAGAATCTAATTTTAAGGCTTTATTAGAATTTAGAGATGAAATAACACGAGATTACATTTTTCAATTAGATGGAATTAATCGTGTTGAAGGCGGGATTAAATAAGCGAAACTTCTAATGCTAAAAAATTCACTATTCTTACTACTTTTAGTATTCTGTCTTTCTTGCTCAAAAAATCATTTTCTCTACCAAACTTGGTTACCAGTTTATGTTGAAGAAGATAGTGATGGAGGCTTAAAAAGTGTTGGTGCTACTCATTCTGTCATTTCTTTTGAGAAAGGCAATTACTTTGCTTTCCATAATGTGTTTAGTAACAATGATGAAAGCATTAAAACCTCATCTCTAAATGAGAATATTTTCACACTACCAGAAGAAGAAGAACCTGAGAAAAAGTATGAAATTTTAAAATTGGAGAAAGACAGTCTTATTTTAAAGTATCATGCTTTAACAGATGAGAACAGTACCTTCTATGCGAAATACTTTGCTTTACCTAATTACAAAGTAGAAAGCACCGCTGCCGAATTAAAGTTTTTTCTGCTTAGTAATTACTGGGAGTTTGAAGTTGATAGTTTTCGCTACGAAATAGAATTTTCTTATAACAAAAGAGCCAATACTGGTTGGAGTGGCGATAACCGGTTAGGTTATACATGTTTAGTACAAAACTATAGTAATAATAGATATAGAAACTCAAGCTCGCATTATTGGAACCTCTCTAAAGTCGGCGATACATTTGTAATTACCATTGATGAATTAACAGGAACTAGTTATAACACCTTTTATCTTTCCCAACTTTCAGAAAAGCAAATCAATACAGTTTCTTGGAGTCACAATGAAAAAAGAGAAATATCTTTCAAAAGAATAGTCTATAACCTAGACGACTGGCATAATAGACTGCTAAAACTAAAATCTAAAGATTGGTATGTAAATGAATCAGCAATGATAGAAGATGAATATTATGAGATTTTGAATCTTCTTAAAATTCAAAACGCTAAAAATGTGCATCTCGATTCTGTAATAGAAGCTTCAGATTTACAAAACGAGCAACTCAGATATTCTTTTCAAGATGAAACTTTCCAGATATATAAAAGAGATAAGCTTTTGTTAAAAGGCAATTGGACATTGCACCCCAATGGAAAGGTAATTTATATCTATAGCAATGATGAACGGGAAAACTTTTTAATTGAAGATTATAGCATTCCCGGTAGTAGTTTCTACATACAAGATTCTAACAAAGAAGGATTTTTGATGCTCAAAGAAGAAGAAATCTATACAAATGACTCTACTTTCAAAACCGAGTTGACATTGCAGAAATGGAGGTAAAACTTAAACTATTAATGGCACATATTAATAAAACCCTTCTTTTAGTATTTTTTTGTTTTGCTTGTTCAAAGAATCACTTACTATATCAAACTTGGTTACCAATAAGTGTTGATAGGGAAAATGATTCCACAAACTTGAATCAACAAGATTATTTAGATTTTGCTTTTACAATTACCAAAAACAATATTAAATATCAAGGGCTTAGAGGGTATCCAATATCAGAAGAAAAAATCAAAATTACACTCAATAAAAAAATTGAATTACATGAAAAGTTTGACAGCAGTTACTATGATATTATAAACTTGACAAGGGATAGTCTTAAACTGAAATATTATAGTAGCTTTTTTCAAAATAGAGTTCAAGGATTCATTCCATTCCCAGTTTATAAAATAAATAAATCATTTAACGAGCTCAATGAACTCTTAATAAATAATTACTGGGAAATTGAAGTTGATGGTTTTCGCTATGAATTAGAATTTAAAAGACAATCACCTATTCATAAATCTCCAATTTACGATTGGAAGTTCGATTACTTTGGATTTAACTGTTTAATCCATTGCTTTAAAAACAAAAATTATATTTATACAGATGGGGCTTACTTAGATATTGAGAATATTAATAACACTAACATATTATCATTAAAATCATACTTTAAAAAACTTAATTATAATTTTTTCATTACTGAACTTACCTCAAATGCTATAAATGCCAATCTCATTACACAAAATAATATAACCAAAGTAAATTTTAATAAAATTGATTTGGACTCAAATACATTTAATTTCATTTATGACAAACTAATTTCTAACAAATTACATGTCGAAAAAACAGAGTTTTTAAAAGATACTGCCACTGCTAATAATAGTAGGTTTTTGATTTACAATAAAGTACTTGAGAATTCAGTAATCAAAAGTTCTGACTTACAAAATCGTCAAATTACATACTCATTATATCCTGATAGCACATTTGAAATACATAATAAGAACAATTTACTTTTAACTGGAAAATGGCAACTATATGCTAAAGGACAGCTAGTTAATTTAATTGAGGATTGGGATGAAATGACGGAAAGACACATTACAAATTATAAAATACCAGGTGGAATTTTCTACATCAAAAATTATAATGAAGATGAATTTATTATTCAAAAAGCTGAAGAATTATATATAAATGACTCTACATTTATTACTGATATGACATTGCAGAAATGGAGGTGATTTTACAAAACCGTTTTTAAATCTTCCATATATTTTTCTGCAATGGCTTCCCACGAGTAGGTTTTATAGAATTTCTCTGGTGTATCTTTTTTAGATTCAACAGCTTGCAAACACATATTCGTAAATGCTTGCCAGTTACTGTCTTCAGTTATCAGTAGCTTCTCTGCGCAAACGGCTTTATCAATTCCTACAGCACCGGTTTTAGTGGAAATCACTGTTTTATTCATCGCAATGGCTTCAAGTACTTTTGTTTTTACTCCTCCACCAGTTAGTACTGGATTCAAAACCAAATCGCACTGCTCAATTACCGCATCAATATCTTCTACAAAGCCCGCATATTTTAAATTGCTATTTTTATCAAAATGCATCTTCATATTATCTGGCAAACCTTTACCACAAACAAGAATGGTAAAATCTAGATTTGTTTGGTTGAGCAAGGGCAACACATTGTCTATAATATGTTGCAAAGCCTGTTGGTTTGGCTCGTAACTCATCACACCAAAAAACAAGAACACTTTATGTGTTTTAGGAATTTGATAAGCATCAAATATTGAAGTGATATTCGGTTTTCTCTCTGGCAAATAGACACCATACGGTGAAACAAAGCATTTAGTAGGTTTTAGTTTGTAGATAGAAATGGCTTCGGCTCTATCTTCTTCGGTGATAAAAAACACAGCAGCCGCTTTTTTAAATGCCCAAGCTTCGTAAATCTTAAGTATTGCCCACCAACTTTTATGGAGAGATTTAAACCTAAGATGCTCGATATTATGAGCGTGAATCACAAATTTCTTTTTAGCATTACTGGCTATCACATTTGCCATTAAACCATAAAAGGGTTGCTCTACTGTAATTACATCAGCCTCACTCGCTAATTGAATCAGCTTGGTTAAAGGTTCTGGATGAATGTACCTAAAAAATGATGCTGGCAAAATATCATCTAACACAGTAAATGATTGTGCTTTAGTTTCCGAAGATTCTGTTCTAGGAGCATCTACACTTCTGGGAGTTACTACATTGATCTTATTATGCTTAGCCAAAGCAGCCAATAAACCATATGTTTTTTTTTGCCCGCCAGAAGCTAGTGGGAATAATGGAAAAGGTACAATACTTAATATCTGATGACTCATTCACTTACAATCAAAAATGGCTTTTATCCTCCTAGCTGTTAACAACATAAATACAAATTGTAACAATCTCACTTAAGAAGGTTGTTTCGGCAAAAAAAGGAATACTGAAAAGAATTATAAATTTTTTTACTAAAAACCTGTATTTATTTAGCAGTTTTGGATTATAGAGAATAGATAATAATTGATTTCCAGAGAAAAACTTTACGATATTGGGAAGTCAGCAGACAGATTTACAAGAGGAACTCGCTATCATAAACCAGGCAAAAAACAACCCTGAAGCATTCGGTTTGCTATATGAGAAATATTATAAGGAGATTTTTATCTATATCAATAAAAGAATAGATAACCTTTCGATATCTTCTGATTTAGCATCGCAGGTGTTTCTTAAAGCTATGACGCACCTACCTAAATACCAGTTTAAGGGATTTCCGTTTTCGTCTTGGTTATATAAAATAGCCACCAATCAGGTGAACCAGTATTTTCGAAATTCTAAAAATCAGCGAGTTATCAGCATCGACGATTTTTATGTAAATAAGATATTTTCGGAACTCGAAGACAAACAAGATATTAAGCAAAAAGAGCAAACACCTTTGCTAGTTCAACTGCTTAATATGTTAGACGAAAGTGAGTTGCAAATACTGGAATTGCGCTTTTTTGAAGAAAAAGCATTTAAAGAAGTAGCCTATATTCTTGACATTACTGAAAACAATGCCAAAGTTAAAACGTACAGGATTATTGAAAAACTAAAGAAAGTTGCAAAAGGCATGGAGCCGCCAGAGCAGCATGATATTTTTTCTATCATGCTTTTTATGTTATTTTTAAATGAGGTGCTGCAAACAATACCTGTAATGATTTTATAATGAATATTGTAATGGAGAAGGAAAACAGATATAAAATCAATGTAAACAAGCCTGTTCCAACAGATCAGGAGATAAACAAGTATAAGAACTTTAACAGGGTTCTTCAGCAATACCGTCGTACAGGTCACAGAAAAATGCAGCCTAATTTTCTGCAACGCTTAAACAAATACATACCTTTATTAATTCTGGCGATAATAGTTTTAATTTTTATCTGGATTTTTAAAGTGGTAAATACCACAAAAAATTCTGGACAAACCTCGCCATCACCTAAAGTAGAATTTCCCAAACAAAAATGATTTTTTAACCACAGATTATCAATCCATTTAATATTTTGTAGATATTATTATTTATTTGCTAAAGTAATTGCAAGTTCATAGCAAAACCTTTATAAAAAGGTTGTTGCCGTTAACAAGCTTCAAAATAATATACGTAAGCGATAAAAATCTATGGCATAAAACATAAATTCAGTTATTTTCGCAGATTATTTAAAAGCCGAAATTTAAAATACAAAGCCAATAAATAATAGCATTATGGCAGGACATAGTAAATGGGCCAATATTAAACACAGAAAGGGAGCCCAGGACGCAAAAAGAGGAAAGATATTTACAAAACTCATTAAAGAGATTACTGTTGCTTCTAAAGAATCTGGTCCCGATGTGGATACCAACCCTCGTTTAAGGCTAGCTATCCAAAATGCTAAAGGGCAGAATATGCCTAAAGATACCATTGAGAGAGCCGTAAATAAAGGACAAGGAAGTGATGCAGCAAATTACGAAGAGCTTACCTACGAAGGTTATGCATCAAATGGGGTGGCTGTATTTGTAGAATGTTCTACTGATAATATAAACCGTACTGTATCAAACGTGCGTGCTATCTTCACTAAAAACGGTGGTAGCTTAGGTAAAAATGGTTCTGTAGAATTTCTTTTCGATAGAAAAGGTGTATTCAATTTTCCTATTCCAGAAGGTATGGATATGGAGGAATTAGAATTAGAGATGATAGACGGTGGTGCAGATGATTTGGAAATCGAAGAAGGAAGAGCAACTGTTTACTGCGCAATGGAAGAGTTTGGTAACTTACAAAACAAACTCGAAAGTATGAGTATAGAACCTGAGACTGCAGAGTTACAGCGTATACCAACTACATCGGTAACGCTAGATAACGAAGCATTCCTGAAAGTAATGAAAGCAATTGATGCTCTAGAAGATGACGATGATGTTCAGAAAGTTTTCCATAATTTGGAAATTACTGAAGAGCAAATGGATTTACTGTAATACTTTATAAAACAATAAAACTTCTATTCCAGAAAGGAGCAGATTTTCAATATGAATTAATTGAAAATTATTTCAAAAAAAGAGAATCATCTTTCAGGAATTTCAACCATTTAATTAAATTACCTTTAACAAAAGGCACAGGTTACAAAATAATAGCATGATCTTATCTGACAAACAAATCCTCGAGGAGATTAAAAAAAACAATATCCTTATAGAACCATTCGACCCAAAATGTTTAGGTACTAACTCTTACGATGTACATTTGGGAAAATACCTTGCAGTATATAAAGACGAGGTACTCGATGCAAAGAAGCATAACGAGATTGATGTTTTTGAAATTCCTGATGAGGGTTTTGTATTACAGCCAAATAAACTGTATTTGGGTGTAACCAAAGAATACACAGAAACTATGGCTCATGTTCCTTTTCTTGAAGGTAAATCGAGTGTGGGTAGATTAGGCATAGACATTCATGCCACTGCGGGTAAAGGCGATGTTGGTTTTTGCAACACTTGGACATTGGAGATTTCTGTTACTCAACCTGTTAAAGTATATTTTAATATGCCAGTTGGGCAGCTTATTTACTTTAAAGTTGATGGTGACATACAGAATTACTACAACATTAAGAGGAGCGCTAAATACAACAACCGCACAGTAAAACCGGTTGAGTCTATGATGTGGAAAAACGATTTCTAAAAATCTTTCTATAAAGACATAAAACAAAATCGGCTTTGGATTATCCAAAGCCGATTTTGTTTGAATGAGTTTTACTTAAACGCTCAACCAGTCAACGCCTTTTTTAAGCTTGTTTAAAGTAGCTCTTTCTTCGCTGCCAGTTTCTGGTTGGTGGTTGTATTTCCAATTGGCAACCGGTGGTAAACTCATCAAAATAGATTCTGTTCTGCCATCTGTATCAAGGCCAAACTTGGTGCCTTTGTCCCAAACCAAATTAAACTCTACGTATCTACCTCGCCTTAACATTTGCCAGCTCTTATGTTGATCGGTATAAGGCAAAGACTTATTTTTATTCATAAAGTAAGTATAAATCGGAGCAAAAGCATTTCCGACATCTTGTACAAATGCAAAGCGATCTTCTATTGAATGCTTTTCGTCTGCTGTGAGTCTATCGAAAAATATACCGCCGATTCCACGGGTTTCCTTTCTATGTTTGATGTAGAAATACTCATCTGCCCAGTGTTTAAACTTCGGATAATATTCAGCATCGTGCTTATCACAAGCATTTTTTAATTGGGCATGAAAATATTTCGCATCTTCATCAACTACATAATGTGGAGTAAGATCAATTCCTCCACCAAACCAATTTGTCTTTTCACCATTATTTCCCTCCATTTCAAAATAGCGTACATTCATATGGATAATCGGCACTAGTGGGTTTTCTGGATGAAGCACTATCGAAACACCAGTTGCTAAAAAGTTACCTTCTGGTACATTCAGTTTTTTGCTTATTTTTTCAGGCGTTTTACCGTAAACAGCAGAAAAGTTTACACCGCCTTTTTCGATTACATTGCCGCCTTCAATTACTCTAGAACGACCACCTCCGCCGCCTTCTCTTTCCCAATTATCTTCCTGAAATTTTGCTTTCCCATCAGCATCTTCCAAAGCAGCACAGATATTATCCTGCAATTGCTGAAACCAATTTATAACTGTTTCTTTTTCCATTTTTTCCTCTTCTCGCAAGTGTTTATTGTTTTCTTATTTCTTAAGCTTGGTGCAAAATTAATATTCATAAAGTTTTTCCAGCTTTTCTTTTATTCTTTGTTTAGGAAGAAAAGCATCTTCGAGGTTAGCTGCAAATGGAACTGGCATATCTAGACTACCTTCTCTCATCACAGGCGCATCTAAATGCTCAAAACAATTTTCTGATATCCAAGCTGCAATTTCTGAAGCAATGCTGCCAGTGAGTGTATCTTCATTACAAACCAAAACCTTATTCGTTTTCTGCACACTTTGTTTCACGGTTTCTTTATCCCAAGGTAAGAGTGTTTGCAAATCGATAATTTCTATACTCATCTCTGGAAGCGAATTGCTAATTTCCAAAGCCCAATGTACTCCCATTCCATAAGTGATTACTGTAACATCATCGCCAGGTTTAACAATTCTGGCTTTACCAATTGGCAAAGTATAGTATTCATCTGGAATGTCTTCGGAAATACTTCTATACAAAGCTTTATGCTCAAAATACATCACCGGATTAGGGTCTTCAATCGCAGCAGTGAGTAAGCCTTTCGCTGCATAAGGAGTTGATGGATACACAATCTTTAATCCGGGCGTATGGAAAAACCAGCTTTCGTTAGACTGAGAATGAAATGGGCCAGCCTTTACTCCTGCTCCGGTTGGCATTCTTACTACCACATCTGCATTTTGTCCCCATCTGTAATGGAGTTTTGCCAAGTTATTTACAATTTGATTGAAACCACAAGTCACAAAATCTGCAAACTGCATTTCTACCATTGCCTTAAATCCGTTGATAGACAAGCCTAAGCCAGTACCCACAATGGCAGATTCGCAAAGTGGTGTGTTGCGAACTCGATCTCTACCAAAAGCTTCTGTAAAACCTTCTGTTATTTTAAAAACCCCTCCATATTCCGCTATATCCTGACCCATTAATACCAGATTAGGATATTTCTCCATAGATTGTCTTAATCCATCTGAAATAGCATCTACCAATCTTTTACTTTGAGTTGTATTCGTTGAGGGATTTGTAGAAATATTATTCGAATCAGCAAACAGATCACCCATCTCAGTTTCATAATCAAAATTTACAGGAGGTTCGTTATAGGCAACTTGTAAAGACTTCTCTATTTCATCTTTAATCTCATTCTTAAGTTGATTGATTTCTACTTCAGAGATGATGTCATTTTGCAGCAGATAGCTTTCGTAATTAGTTACTGGGTCTCTTTCTGCCCAATAATCCATGAGTTCTTTGGGAACATACTTGGTACCAGAAGCTTCTTCGTGGCCGCGCATTCTAAAAGTTAATGCTTCCACCAAAATCGGTTTTTGCTCTTTAATGGCATACTTCCTCGCCTCAGTAATTGTCTTAAAAACTTCGAGTATGTTATTTCCATCTACCTGTATGGTTTCCATGCCATAACCTTTGCCTTTATCTGCAATAAACTCACAGCGATATTGCTCTTTGTTAGGCGTAGATAAACCATAACCGTTGTTTTCTACCAAAAAGATGACTGGCAATTCCCAAACTGCGGCAACATTCAATGCCTCATGAAACTCTCCTTCTGAAGTCGCTCCATCTCCACTATAAGCCAAAACAGCTTTTTTCTCTTCTGATAGTTTATGGGTTAAAGCAATTCCATCTGCCACAGAAAGCTGTGGACCGAGATGAGAAATCATCCCAACAATTTTATGCTCTTTTGAGCCAAAGTGAAATGATCGGTCTCTACCTCTAGTAAAGCCAATCGCCTTACCTTGAAATTGACCAAATAACCGATGTAAAGGCAAATTTCTGGAAGTAAAAACACCTAAATTGCGGTGCATTGGCAAAATGTATTCATCCATTTCCATCGCTAATGTGCTACCTACCGCAACTGCCTCTTGCCCTATACCAGAAAACCATTTTGTAATCTTTCCTTGTCGCAAAAGAATCAACATTTTTTCTTCTATCAATCTGGGTTTTATGAGCGCTTTATAAAAGTCTCTTAACTGAGAAGAAGAAAATTCGCTTGAATTGTAGGTTAATATGTGTTTTGGTGGAATGGATGTATTGCTCACGGTTATTGAATTTAGTTAAAACCAAATCTAGGAATTAAGAAAGGGAAAATTTTGCGATAAACTTTTAAATTCACAAATCGACAGGCAAGAATTTACGCAAACTGCTTTCAATTGATGTTATGAGCAATGAAAAAATCTTATTGGTTTTAGATCTTGATGAGACTTTAGTACATGTAAGCGAAAAAAAATTAGATGTGCAAGAAGATTTTAGATATGAAAAATATTTCGTGTATTGTCGCCCCGCGCTCCAAAAGTTTCTAAATCTTATCAGCGAACATTTTCGTTTGGCAATCTGGTCATCTGCTGGAGAAGAATATTTAAATGAAATAGTAAGTAAAATCACTCCTGAAAACATCAACTTTGAATTTATTTGGAGCAGAAATAAATGCACGACTAGAAGAGATTACATAACTGATTCTTATGTATTCGAGAAAAGATTGAAAAAGCTCAAAAAAAAGTACAATTTGAAGAAAGTACTTATAGTTGATGACTCACCAGAAAAAACTAGAGACAATTATGGGAATGCTATTTACATAACACCATTTGAAGGAGACATAAAAGATAATGTGCTTGCAACACTTGCAGATTATCTAATAAGCATCAAAGATGTAGATAATGTTAGAAGTATTGAGAAAAGAGGCTGGAACAAAAAAATCAGTCAATAATGATGATCACTTTTAAAGCTAATTTATATTATTGCGAATTAGTAAAACCAATATGCGCTATTAGCTAACTCTATTAAACATACTTCAAATTATAAGTAAGAAGTGCTTGCAGTATCTATTGTTTGTTATTTAATCATTACCATACTTATTGGTTTTTGGGCATCGCGTCTGGTAAAAAACTCAGAAGACTTTGTTTTAGCAGGTAGAAGTTTGCCATTGCCTTTGGCTGCATCAGCCATGTTTGCCACTTGGTTCGGTTCCGAAACAATTTTAGGCTCCTCCTCAGAATTTGTTCAACATGGTTTAATTGGCGTAGTAGAAGACCCTTTTGGAGCAGCCCTTTGCTTGTTACTTGTAGGTGTATTTTTCGCCCGACCGCTTTATAAGATGAAGATTCTCACCTTTGGTGATTTCTACAGAGTAAAGTTTGGCAAAAAAGCAGAACTCATAGCCAGTTTATTTCTTGTTCCTTCTTACTTCGGTTGGATTGCCGCTCAGTTTGTGGCTATCGGTTTAATTCTGAACGTGGTATTAGGCATTCCGCTAGAAATGGGAATGATCGGTGGAACTGTTGCCGTATTGATATACACATACATTGGCGGTATGTGGGCAATTTCCATTACAGATTTTATGCAAACCATTATAATCGTTGCAGGTTTGTTATTTCTGGCTTTTAGCTTGAGCGACCATGCCGGTGGAGTTGCTACTGTAATTGATAAAGCTCCTGAAGGATTTTTTAATTTCACTCCTGAATTCTCCTATACAGGAATTACTACATACATTGCCGCTTGGATCACCATTGGCTTAGGTTCTATTCCGCAGCAAGATGTTTTTCAAAGAGTAATGGCAGCTAAATCTGCTGATATTTCTGTGAAAGCTTCGTACATCAGCGCAGCCATGTATTTAACTATTGGCTTTATTCCACTTTTTATCGGGTTGTGTTCCAAACAACTATATCCAGAATTGATGGAGGGCGATGCACAATTAGTGATACCGAATGTGGTGTTGATACATGGAAATTTATTCTTACAAATTATGTTTTTTGGAGCTTTGCTATCTGCCATTATGAGTACTTCGAGCGGAGCAATTCTAGCACCAGCATCTATACTAGCAGAAAACATCATTAAACCTTATATGAAAAACACCGATGATAAAAAATTACTTCAAATGATGCGTTTGTCTGTGGTGTTGGTAACAGTGTTTTCGCTCATACTCGCCAATATGCAAGGCAACATTTTCGATTTGGTGTCGATGTCTTCTGCATTCAGTTTGGTTTCTCTCTTTATTCCGATGATTGCCGGTTTATACTTTCCTTCATTCTCCGAAAAAGCAGCGATACTTTCTATGTTTTCTGGAATGATAGGCTGGCTAATCTTTGAACATTATCCTGTAGAAACACCAAGCATACTTATAGGTTTATTGTTCGCATTTGTCGGGCTGATGGTCGGGAGATTATTTCCAAAATCAAAAAGTACTGAAGTAAAAGAAAGTGTTTGATGAGAAATTTAACAATCCTGAAAGTTTAATCAACCTTCAGGATTATTTTACCAGTATTTAAGTTGGCATCCATGCGGGCATGTGCTTCTTGAATAGCCGACCAACTCATAACTGTATCAATTACAGGTTTTAATTCTCCTTTGTCAAAATATGGAAGAAAATCATTAGTAAAACCTTCTATCAAAGTCTTTTTATAGTCTACACTTCTAGCTCTTAGTGTAGAACCCATTATTTTTAATCGCTTACTCAATACTGGAACTAAATTCAAAGAATCGAGCTTAAAACCACCCATCCAAGCGAGCATAACCATTCTTCCATCCATTCCCATCACATCCAGATTATTTTTAAAATAAGATGCTCCCATAAAATCAATTACCACATCAACACCTTTACCTTTGGTAAATTCTTTTATTTCTTCTGCAAAATCTTGTGATTTATAGTCGATCGCGTGGTTTGCTCCTAATTCAAAACAAGTCTGATGTTTCGCTTTAGAAGCCGTTACAAATATTTCTGCATTTCTAAGTTTAGCTAATTGGATTGCTGCTGTACCAACACCACTTCCACCTGCATGTATTAAAACCTTCTCACCTACTTGCATCTCACAAAGACTAATCAATGCCTGATAAGCTGTAAGGAAAACTTCAGGAATGGCCGCACTTTCTTCGAGACTTAATTTCTGAGGAGTGGGCATAGCCAAATGCTGATGTACTTTCACATATTCTGCATAAGCACCACCTGCCAATAAACAACAAACCTTATCTCCCTTTTTCCATCTAGTAACAGCTTTACCTGTTTGCTCAACCACACCGGCAGCTTCTAAACCAATTATCTCACTTTCGCCTTTGGGGGGAGGATATTTACCTTCTCTTTGTAAAGTATCTGCTCTATTTAATGCTGTTGCCGCTACTTTAATTAAAATTTCGTTTTCGTTAATTTCTGGTTTGGCAGCTTCTCCTAAACTCAAAACTTCTGGTCCGCCAAATCCATTGCTAATTATTGCTTTCATTCTTTATCTGATTTATTGATGAAATCATACCAGTTGATATTTCGTGAAAGGTACATGACAATGGCCAGTGTTACAAACAATCCGAAACTACCGAGCAACAAGGCATAATCTTGCAATTGCAGCAGCGTGAACAAGAAACCGTACAAAATCACCAAAACCAAAGTGCAAAGTAGCGTGAGTTTGGTAGACTTAAAGAATGAAGAAGCATATAAACTAATAAGCGCAATTACAGCAATAGCAGATGCTATATAAGCCATGTTAAATGAAATATGCTCAGAAAGTGCGACTAGTATTGTATAAAAAATGCAAAGTGCCAAACCCACCAATATATATTGAATTGGGTGAATACGCTTGCGATTTAAGATTTCTACAAAGAAGAAAATTAAAAAAGTAAGTGCGATAAACATCACTGCATACTTTGCAGAGCGCGTACTTTTTTGATAATGATCTACCGGCACAAGCAGATTTACCCCAAAAGAAGATGGATTTATTCGGAAAGATTCTCCACGCCATTTTTGTGGATAGTTCCTGTTAAGATGGAGTACATTCCAATCTGCTGTAAAACCAGACTCATTAATTGTTTTTTCATCAGGAATAAAGGCTCCCATAAAGCTAGGGTCAGACCAAGTAGAAATGAGAGAAACATTGGTTTCTTCTCCTAATGGAATAAAGCTTAGGGTTTTGCTACCATTTAATGTTAAACTGTAAGAGAAATCTAAGTTTGTAGAAGCTGCATTTACAGGCACTTTTACACTCACACCAGATTCAATTACATCATTAGATTCTATTCCAGGATTTAAAGAAAGTGTTGTATCATTCCATTGTAAAAGTATTTTCTCCTGAATACCACGCATGTCTGTAATTCCGATTGAAAGATATGCTTTGTCCCATAGGATATCTTCTGGTCTTATGTTCCATTCAGAGAAATCTATATTCTTAAAATTGCCTTCTACATTAAGTGATGCTACATACACTACAACTTCATACAAACTTCTATACCTTTTTTCGGGAGAGATTTCACCTTTGATTTGTAGATTCTCTGGAAGAAAGTGAGCATAAGAAGTTTGAGTTACAACTTCCTTTTTATCATTTGTAAAGTATATTTCATAAGGTACAGTAAGTACTGCACTGGTTAAGGTCTGATCGTTCCCCCAAGTTCCACTAATTTCGTTAATCACATCTAACCTGCGATACTCTCTTTCGCGAATCAGGCTTTCTACCATGTTAGCAGGAATGAGCAAAAGCAAGATTAAAATTGCCATGGAGATCAGCTTTACCATTACAGAATTTCTGATCCAGTTATTTAACCTTTCGAAAAATCCAGGAGAATCGTTCATAACTTTAATTTTACTAACCGAATAATATAAAATACTGAGCAAAACCTGCCATACAGCCTAGCACTGCACCTACTAATATCAGTGTAATTTCGTCTTCTTGAAATGCTGGACGCAAAAAACCTTCGAACTCTTCTGGCGAAAGCGCTGACATTTTTGTTCTCAGGTTATTTTTTAAGTCAAGTGATTCTTCCGCATAGTCAAACACTTGCCTGATTGATATTGGAAGTTCCTGCATAAACCTGAAAAAAACTATGTTTTTTATCACTTTCATTCTTTCTTCACCAGAAATCATTTTCATGATGGTACCAGAAACTCCCGCAGTGTGATCAACCACTTTCTCTATGTGTATTTTTAATAGTTCTGCCAGTTTTGCTGAGCCAGGTCCTCTCAACATATATTCAAAAAGCCCTTCTGTGGTAAGAATTCTGGATGAAATAATCTCTGAGTATTCTTTGGCAACCTCTTGCTGTCTTTTTTGAAATAATCCTTGTAAAACCAGCGGGCCGTATTTTTTCGGTCTACGTGGTTCGAATATGAGTTTGATCGCTAACCAGTTGGTTATATAGCCTACTATTAATCCGAAAAGCGGTAAAATCCACCAAGGTTTAAAAAAGTAGAAAATTACCATTTGGCTAAAACCGAATAAAAAGCCAAAGTAAAAGCCCGATCTTTCTATAAACTTAAATTCTTCTTTCCCACACTTTAAAAATATCTCATTCACCAAAGTTTTATCTTTCATCAATATTCCTACTGAAAGTCGCTTTAAATCGATGAGCTCGTTGATATGGGTTTTAATATCCACCATCATTTCTTCTACCACTTCAGGCAGTATTTCTTCGGCTGCTTCATATACACTATGTTTAATGCCTTTAGGTGTGCGGTGCCAAAGATCGGGGATTTGCGCATCCATTACTTCGTCTGTCAACTTCACTGAGATTTCCATCAAGCTCGATCTCATTTCTTCTGCCACCTTATGCGGATCAATTTTAGCGAATTGCTCTTCCATTCTAAGCAATTTGGCAGTAAGTAAATCTACCGACTTTTCTGCCATTTTCTTTGTCTTCGAAGGAATAATTCCCTGCCAACCAATTGGCCTAATTCCAATAAACTCTATTGGGTAGAAAGTCATTTTGAGGGCGAGGTAATTGGTAAACCAGCCAACCAAACCGCTGGTGATAGGGATTGAAATATATAGCAGGATGTCGGTTGTTGTTAGTTCAGCTAGCATTACCCAAAGATTATTCTACAATTTTATATATTATTTCTGATAATTAAAGCGAAACTGATTATCATCAGAAAAAGGATTAAATAATACTTATATTTTTTTAAGTCGAAAGATAATGAAAACTGAAATAACAAAATTGATTCATAAGTTAAATTCTGTTTTACAGGGAACTCCGTGGTATAATGAACCATTGATTCATAAACTAGAAAGTATAGATTACAAAATAGCCAACATCACTCCTACTGGTTTAAACTATTCCGTTGCCAGACTTGTAAAACATATGATTAATTGGAGAAGATTTGCCATTGATAAAATTGAAGGTAAAAACCAATATTATATTGAGTTAAATTCTGCTGATGATTGGCCAGCAATTAACATCACCTCAAACGAAGATTGGATAACATTAAAAAAAGAGCTTGTAGAAACACATGTTACCTTCTTTAATCTTTTACAAGAAAAGGATGACCAATTTCTAGAGCAAACAGTTCAGGGTAGAGAATATAACTTTTATTATTTGATTAATGGCATTACTGAACATGACATCTACCATTCTGGACAAGTTGCTGTAGTTAGCAGACTGGCTAAACTTTATTTAAGTGATGTTGAAAAATGATTTACTTTGCATTCAGAATTAAAATTGAAACTATGAAAAAACTCATATTTATTGCACTCTTTCTCACATCTTGCTTTGGATCAAATAAACAAATAAGTAAACCTGAAAACCTAGAAGCTATGCCTGAAAAATCTTTCTACGACTTTACCATGACAGCCATAGATGGCGAGCAAATCGACTTTTCTGCTTTTAAAAACCAAAAGGTTTTAATCGTGAATACGGCATCTAAATGCGGCTATACACCACAGTACGAAGACTTGCAGTGGTTACACGAAAACTATGGTGATAAAGTAACTATATTGGGTTTTCCTGCAAATAACTTTTTAGGTCAAGAACCCGGCAGCAATGAAGATATAGCCACTTTCTGCAAAAAGAATTATGGGGTTACTTTCCAAATGTTCGAAAAAATTGATGTGATAGGTGACAACCAAAGTGCTTTGTACGAATGGCTTTCTAACCCAAAAGAAAACGGTTGGAACGACCAAGAACCTAGCTGGAACTTCTGCAAATACCTAGTAAATGAAAAAGGTGAGTTAGTAAAATTTTTTGGTTCTGGCATCAATCCTAGAGACGAAGCGATTACATCCTTACTTTAAGCATTGAAAAAGAGAGTGAAAATTATTATCTTTAGTTAGATAGCCATACTGCCTTTAGGGGCAGTTTTTTTTCACTAATTTTTTAAATAAATGGATTTAAGTCCGGTAGTTCTTTCCATTCCAATCTATTTTCTACTTATAGGTCTTGAATTAATTTACACACTTGTTAAAAGACCAGACTATTATAGAATGTCAGATTCGGTAACCAATATTTCTTGTGGTATCGGAGATCAGATAATTGGAATTTTTGCGAAAGTAATCACACTGGGTTTTTATCAGTATTTATATGAATACCATGCTTTTTTGAGGTTCGAAAGCAGCCTTTTAAGTTTCATCATATTATTTATTGCAGTAGACTTTATTTATTACTGGGTTCACAGATGGAGTCACGAAGTTAATTTTTTGTGGGCAGGGCATGTAGTTCATCATCAAAGTGAAGAATACAATTTATCAGTAGCATTAAGGCAAAGTTGGTTTCATAAATTCTTTACTTTCATATTTTATCTTCCGCTTGCACTTTTTGGCTTCGATACCTTGTCTTTTGTGTGGGCAAATGGATTAAATCTACTTTATCAGTTCTGGATTCATACAGAAGTTATTAAAAAACTTGGTCCACTAGAATATATATTAAATACTCCTTCTCACCATAGAGTGCATCATGGTAGAAATCCAGAATACATCGATAAAAACCATGGCGGAGTTTTTATTATTTGGGATAGACTGTTTGGTACTTTTGAAGAAGAAAAAGAAAAACCTGTTTATGGGATTACTACACCACTCACATCTTGGAATCCTGTTTGGGCAAATGTAAGCCACTGGTATTTTATGTATAAAGAATCTAAGTTGTTTAGCACTTGGCAAGATAAGTTTAGAATATTTATTAAACCTCCCGGTTGGCGACCTGCTTATGCTGGTGGACAGCTAAAAATACCTTTGGTAAGAAGAGATAATTACAGGAAATTTAGAACGGTAGCACCTAAATCGCTTAATTTTTACATTTTTTTCCAATACGCCATCACAGTTGCAGGAACAGCCTTTTTCCTTTTTAATGAAGCGCTTTTTTCTTTGGAGTATAAAATAGCAGGTGCATTATTAATTATATTGGCAGTAATGAACTTTGGCTTCTTATTCGAAAGAAAAAAAAGAGGGCTGTTTTTAGAAAGTATAAGATTGGTTTTAAGTTGCCTTTTTATCACCTATACTGTCCACCAACAACCCAACTTTGAACAAGTTTTATTTATAAGTTCAATTACTGCATTATTTTCACTTTCGTGGCTAATGACTCAAACCCGATATTTTAAACAATAATCTATTATTTTGTTGGGTGAGTTTCTGTAAACATTCCTTTTAATAACAAGTGAGCCGTTGCAGGGTTAGTTGCTAGAGGAACATTATATAAGTCACACAGTCTCAACAACATCTGCACGTCTGGCTCGTGTGGGTGTTTTCCAAGAGGATCTCTAAAAAATATTACAGCATGTACATCTTTTTGTGCTACCTCAGCAGCAATTTGAGCATCACCTCCCATTGGTCCAGAAAGCTTCGCATCTACTTGTAAACCTGCTTGTGCTACATGGGTACCAGTAGTACCTGTAGCAATAATTTGTATGCCTGTCAATTCGTCTAGGTGATCTTTTAAAAAGGCAACCATTTCAGCCTTTTTTCCGTCATGGGCTATGATAGCTATTTTAGATATTTTTTCAGCGTACATAAGTCTATTTATCATTATTGAATTAAAGTCCTAAATTATAATTTCTCTGGTTTATTCATTCATTTTATTTAAATATCCGTAATATTTAATCTTAACATTATCTTACCGAAATACAGTAATAATGTAGATAGAATCCGTAGAAAGAGTCTAAATCTCCTAATTTTCATGTATTTCAGCAAAAACAATATCAAGTTTTTGAATGTTTAAATTAAGTTTGCAGTAAGTAAATTTTTATTCATGATCAAGCACATTTTTTCAATACTACTACTAATATTTTCTGTATTTAGCTGTCAGACAGTACCAGTTACTGGCCGTTCGCAGCTTGCGCTAATTCCTAACTCTGAACTTCTTCCTATGAGCTTTCAAAATTATGATCAAGTTCTACAGGAAAGTAAACTATCTAACAATCAGGCAGAAGTTGCTATGATTAAAAAAGTGGGTCAGAGGATTCAACTTGCAGTTGAAAGATACATGGCAGAAAACAATGCCTCATCTCAATTATCAGGATTTAATTGGGAATTCAACTTAATAGAAGATGATAACACAGTAAATGCTTGGTGTATGCCTGGAGGTAAAGTAGCCTTTTACACTGGTATATTACCCATTTGCGAAGGAGAATCAGGTGTTGCCATAGTAATGGGACATGAGGTTGCACACGCAATTGCAAACCACGGTGGTGAAAGAATGAGCCAGAGCTTATTAGCTCAACTAGGCTTATCATCACTACAAGTAGCACTTGGCGAAAATCCATCGCTTACAAATAATCTTCTATTACAGTCTGTAGGTATAGGTACTCAAGTAGGTATGCTGAGTTTTTCGAGACAACACGAATCTGAAGCAGACCGAATTGGTTTAATATTTTCGTCAATGGCTGGATACGATCCGCGTGAAGCTCCTGAGTTCTGGGAAAGAATGAAAGCAGCATCGGGTGGTTCTGCTCCTCCTGAGTTTTTATCTACTCACCCTTCTAATGATAGAAGAATTAGAGATTTAACAGCTCAAATGCCCGAAGCCATCAAGATTTACGAACAGTATAAAAACCAATAAGGGCTAATATTGGTTGTATAAATATAGCTTTGATATAGGCTCATAAAAAGCCTGAAAAATCTAATTTAATCTTTTAATCGTTTAATTTTTTTTTCAGTGATAAAAAAAAGCGTATTAAAGCATTCTGCGGGTTCATTAATTGGATTTAAAAAGCTATATTTATTATATATTTGCAGTTAAATTTATTAGTCACTAAAATTTTTCAAGTTATTAAAAGACAAAAGAGAACTACATCTACTGACGTTTTTTTCCGTACCAACAAACAGATTAGAGCTAGAGAGATAAGGTTGGTAGGAGAAAATGTTGAAACCGGAATCTATAATACGAGTGAAGCATTAAAAATTGCTAATGATGAAGGTTTGGACCTAGTTGAGATTTCACCTAAGGCAAATCCTCCGGTATGTAAAATTATTGACTATTCTAAGTTCAAGTACGAACAAAAGAAAAAACAAAAAGAGCTGAAAGCTAAAGCTCATAAAACTGTAGTTAAAGAGATTAGATTTGGTCCTAATACAGATCAACACGATTTGGAATTTAAAACCAAACATGCTCTTAACTTTTTGAAAGAAGGCAACAAAGTAAAGGCTTATGTGCAGTTTTATGGTCGATCTATCATATACAAAGACAGAGGTAAAGAATTACTAGACAACTTTGCAAAAGCTCTTGAAGAAGTAGCAAAAGTGGAGAGCCCTCCAAAACAGGAAGGTAGAAGAATGATTCTTATGCTCACTCCCAACAAGTAAATGAAAATAAAAAAATTTACAGCAGTATGATAAAACATACTGCTTTTTTTTGCACTTCATTATGAATAGACGATAAATAATTATAAATTTGCACTCCTAAAAATTTAGGGTTTAGAAATTTTTAAAAGAGATCCAAAATGCCAAAGGTAAAGACAAAGTCAGGGGCAAAAAAGCGTTTTAAATTAACCGCCTCTGGAAAGATCAAAAGAAAGCATGCTTTTAAGAGCCACATTTTAACAAAAAAAGGCACTAAAAGAAAAAGAAACTTAACTCACATCGGATTAGTACACGAGTCTGATGCTTCTAGAGTTAAAGACATGCTAAAAATCTAATTAAATCATTTCAACGAATTTTTAAATATAATTTAAGATGCCTAGATCAGTCAATCACGTTGCTTCTAGAGCCAGAAGAAAAAAAATCTTAAAGATAGCCAAAGGTTATTGGGGAAGAAGATCAAACGTCTGGACAGTTGCTAAGAACGCAGTAGAAAAAGGTTTACAATATGCTTATAGAGACCGTAAGCAAAAGAAGAGAAAATTCAGAAGTTTGTGGATTCAGCGTATCAACGCTGCTTGCAGAATGCACGGAATGTCTTATTCTCAATTTATTGGCAAAATCAACAAGTCTGAGATTACTTTAAACCGTAAAGTATTAGCAGATTTAGCTATGAATCACCCTGAAGCATTCAAAGCTATCGTTGAGAAAGTAAAATAAGAATTACTTTAAATGCAACAATAAAAAAAGCCCGCTTATGCGGGCTTTTTACTTTTATATGATTTAGCTTACTTAACTGCTATCATAGAAATCTCAACATTTACCCCTTTTGGTAATTTACTCACTTCTACTGTTTCTCTAGCAGGATAATCTTTTTCGAAAACAGAACCATAAATTTCATTTACAGTAGCAAATGAATTCATGTCGCTTAAGAAAATGCTAGATTTTACTACGTCTTCAAAAGTATAGCCAGCTTCTTCTAAGATATAACCAAGATTTTTAAGTACCTGATTGGTTTCATCTTCAAGACTCGTTTGCACTAAAGCTCCACCATTAGCAGCATCAATTGCAATTTGTCCTGAAATGTATAAAGTGTTACCAACCTCAACAGCTTGGTTATAAGGCCCTATCGGTTGCCCTGCTTTGGGTGTATTGATGATTTTTTTCATGTTAAAATTTATTCTTCAAATTAATTTATTCTACAGTTACAGATTTTGCCAAGTTTCTTGGTTGATCTACATTACAACCTCTCATTACCGCAATGTGATAAGAAAGCAATTGCAATGGAATAACAGAAACCAACGGCATAATAGCTTCGTGAGTAGCAGGTACTTCAATTACGTGGTCTACCATTTTTGGGATTAAAGCATCTCCTTTTGTTACGATTGCTATTACTTTACCTTTTCTCGCTTTTAC
>PBYL01000270.1 GCA_002729595.1 Thalassovita sp.
GATAGAAGTAGAGGATTTGAGTTAGATTTATCTGGTTATATTTTACCAAATTGGCAGTTAATGGCTTCTTATAGTTACATTGATGCAACTATCGAGAGTGATGCAGATGCTTCTTTAATCGGAGAGAGAAAAGAAAATACACCTAAACACAGTGCCAATTTCTGGACGAGATATAACTTCACAGAAAACAGCTCATTACGAAATTTAGGTGTTGGTCTAGGAGTGTTGTATAGTGGTGAAAAAATACCTTGGTACTCGCGAGAGTTTACAGTGCCAGGCTATACCATATTAGATATGGCAATTTATTATCAGCCAGCTAAAACAGATTTACAAATGATGTTGAAGGTGAATAACCTCTTTGATAAAGTGTATTGGCAAGGAGCACAAACATATTTGAGGTTGTTTCCGGGAGCACCGCGCAATTTAATGCTAACTACTACCTATAATTTTTAATTAACATGCAATACAAAATACTGCTATTGATAGCCAGCCATTTTTGGAAAGATACTTTCAAATCGAAGGCGATTTATCCTATTATGGTCATCACTTATTTGCTGCTATTTTTTGCTGCTCAAAGTGGTTGGCAAAACAATCGAACTCAAAATGAAATGAGGGCAAAATACCAGCAAAAAGCAAGAGAAAGTTGGGAAGCAAATCCTGATAAGCACCCGCACCGAATGGCACATTTTGGCACTTTTGCTTTTCGTTTGCAGCATCCATTAAGTATGTTAGATTTTGGCATAGAAAGTTTTACTGGTACAGCTGTTTTTTTGGAAGCACATAAGCAAAACACAGTTAATTTTTCTGAGGCTAGTTTCTCAACGGGTTTGTTGCGTTTTGGTGAACTAAGTATGGCGATGATTCTCCAAACCATCTTGCCATTGCTTATCTTTTTTCTGGGTTTTGCAACGGTTGTAACAGAAAGAGAAAATGGCACATTAAAAATAACCTTTACTCAGGGAGCTAGTTGGAAAGAAATTCTTCTGGGGAAATCATTAGGATTGATGGCAGTTGTACAGCTGTTTTTTATTCCGGTGTTGTTGGTTACTCTCTTTTTCTTACTACTCAGTAATGCTACCTTGAATGCTGATATTCTGATTCGTTTTATCGCAGTATTTACGGCTTACTTTATCTTCTTTGCTATTCTTTGTTTTATTACGATAGGTATTTCAGCGACTAGCCGAAAATCTAAAAATGCATTGGTGAAGCTCTTAGGTATTTGGTTAATCTTTGTGGTTTTGATGCCCAAAACTTCTCAAGCGCTAGGTAGTTATTTTCATCCTTCCCCCTCTAAAATCAAATTTAAATCTGAGATTGAAGATGAATTGGTGAGGAAAGGAGATAGCCACAATCCGGATGATCCCTATTTTATGTCTTTAAAAGATTCGATACTTAATGAATATGATGTTGAATCTGTAACAGACTTACCATTTAATTATGGTGGTTTTGTGATGAGCATTGGTGAAAAAAATAGCTCAGAAATCTATAATAATCATTTTTCTCAGTTATTGGATATTTACAGAAGCCAGAATTTAGTTTCCAGATTTGGTGCTTTAATAAATCCATACATTGCGATTAAAAATATATCGATGGCACTTGCCGGGACAAACTTTGTAAGCTATACAGATTTTCAGACACAGGCAGAAAGCTATCGATATAACCTAGCACAAAAAATGAATGAGCTGCAAATGGAATATATCAGTCCTAATAAAACTCATGGTTCTGAAGGGAAAACGCATGTGATTGGGCAAGAACATTGGGAAGAATTTCCAGATTTTGAATATAGCTTTTTGTCTATTGGCTCAGTACTCAAAAGCGAAGCTTTATCCATCTTGTCACTTTTAGGTTGGATTTTTTTAACAGTTGGCTTCATTATCAATCTTACCAAAACAGCTAAAGTTCTTTAATTATGTATAAATTATTGTTCAGACAATTCTTTAAGTCTACAACCATCAAAGTCAGTTTAGTTTTGGTAGTGGCTTTGGGAATTGTGAGTATTTTAATAGGCAAACAATTTCTATCTAAGCAAGAGCAAACCGCTGAGCAAATTAGTCAATATCAGGAAGAAGGTATTTTGAGAAATGTAGAATACCATAAAGACGATTTGGGTTTGTTGCTATATTATTTACGCTTTGCATTAATCAATCAACCAGAGAATTTAGCTGGCTTATCAATTGGGCAGAGCGATATAAATCCCAATGTGCAAAATGTGACTATTCTAAATTTAGAAGGTCAAAAATACGATACTGATTTAATCAATCCGGTTAGTTTGCAATCTGGTAATCTTGATTTAGGCTTTGTAATTATTTGCTTATTTCCGCTATTAATCATTACACTAACTTATAACTTACTTTCAGAAGAAACAGAAAACGGCACTTGGCGATTAGTGGCAGTTCAGGCAAAATCTAAAATAGCCTTTTTACTAGCAAAATTTTCTGTTCGAGTGATTGCTATTTATGCAGCTCTAGGCTTATTATTTTTCATTGCAAAGTTTGTCTTATCAATTCCATTTAATGGTGCATTTTTGGTATTTGTACTATTGAGTGTGCTGTATATTGCTTTTTGGTTTGCACTCAGTTTGTTGTTGGTTTCACTAAAACAAAGTTCGAGTTTTAATATTCTTAGCCTGCTGTCTTCATGGTTGGTTTTGGTAATTCTGTTACCTGCTGGTTTGAACAATTATATGACAAATAAATATCCTGTTCCAGAAGCATTAAGTACGATTATTAAGCAAAGAGATGGATATCACGAAAAATGGGATATGGAAAAAAGACCGACTATGGAGAGGTTTTATGCAGATTATCCTCAGTTTAAAAAATATGGTTTTCCTAAAGAAGGTTTTACTTGGCTTTGGTATTATGCCATGCAACAAATGGGAGACGATGAAGCCAAGGAAGATAGTGATGCAATGAAAAGTAAGATTCTGCAAAGAGAAAAAACGAGTCAGTTAATAGGTTGGCTAATACCGACGATTCATACACAACTGACCTTTAACAACATTGCAGGAACCAGTCTGGGAGACCACATGAATTTTCTTGATGCTACCAATCAATTTCATGAGAAAATGAGGCTCTATTTTTACCCAAAAATATTTGAGAAACAAGATGTGCAAGCAGAGAATTGGAATCAGTTTAAACCGGAATATGTGGCTAAGAAAAAAGAAGCTGATTGGTTAAACGGATTGTTACCAGTTGTACTCATTACATTGCTTATCTCTGCCATTTCAATGATAAGACTTCAGAAAATATAAAGATGCTATTTGTACCTCCAAAATTTCGAAGGAATTGTGGAGGTAATAGCCTTTATCTAGTCTTTTATAATATGCTGATTAAAATAAACAAAGTGATACTCGATTGATGTTGCCCAGTAGGCTGTATTATGTTCTCCGGGTTGAATAGAAAATTTGATGGGTAGTTTTTTAGCTAAAGCCAATTCTTTTATCTGTAGAGTATTATCGAGTAGTGGGTCTTGCAAACCGCAGTCTAGCAAAAATCCTTTTTTAAAAGTAGCATTTTGATTGAGCAAAGTAGTTATGCTGTATTGTTGCCAATCTGTTTGCTGAGGATCTCCTAAAATTCTTTTTAGATCATTGGTCATTCTTTCGGAGTCAAAAAACTGCAAACTAATTTTTTTAAAGTTCTGATAGTCGAATTCAAGTGCGCCACTCGTAGAAGCTGCTGCATTAAAATAATCTGGATGTTTTATGAAGAGACTCAAAGCGCCATATCCGCCCATGCTTAAACCTGTTATAAATATGTTTCGATGATCTACTCTGTAATTTTCTTCAATTTCAGGGATAAGTTCTTTGATGAAAAAACTTTCATATTGGGAGTCTTCCAACTTAGGGCTATCCAAATAATAGCTCACATCAGCTTCTGGGCAAACCAAAATCATTTGGTATTGATTAGCCAATTTGTTTAAATCGGTAGTCTCGCTCCACTGGTTATAATTTTCACTATAGCCATGTAGCATGAAGACTAATGGATATTTTTTTGAAGGCTTATAATTGTCTGGTGTATGTATGAGAATGGGAGTTTTCTTTTTAAGGAAACTAGACTCAATGTAAATTGTGTTTTGTGCGTATACTGTCTGATTGAAAGCCATCAAAAATAAGATTATGATTAGTTTTTGCATATTTTTATATTTTTCACAAAGGTCTCATCAGCATACGATTCAAGCAATAACTAACAAAATTGTTAGTAGGTAACTAATTGATTATGAGGAAAGAACAATCGAGCAATTTTATAAATGAACAGTTTTTATTTCAGGTGTGTGAGCTTAATTCTGCGGTGAGTGTAATTAGCGGACGTTGGAAATCTCAAATTGTTTATTCCATTTCGCAAGGCAATAATCGTTTCCATTTGTTGCTGCAAGAACTAACCAATATTTCAGAAACAGTGTTGGCTAGGCAGCTTAAAGAACTGGAAACTCATGCCATTTTAGTGAAACAAGAAATTCCAGATTCGGTGCCTGTTGGAGTGGAGTATATATTGACGAACAAGGGCAAAGATTTAGTTCCAATCCTAGAGAGCTTATGCGATTGGGGGAAAACATATGCAGAAGGAAAGGAGATTTCTATTTAATAAAATTTCAATTGAAAGATTTCCTAAATTCTATTGGAGATAGATCGGTTTTGGTTTTAAATAACCTGCTGAAAGACTGTGAGTATTCGAAACCCAACTGATAGGCGATTTCGGCAATACTTAAATTAGTAGTAGATAAAAGTTCTTTTGCCTTTTCTATCAACTTATCGTGAATAAACTGCTGTGCATTTCTACCGATAAGTGAGCGTAACATATCACTCAAATAACTTGGCGAAAGATTTACAATATCTGCCAGTGCTTGAACAGTTGGAATTCCATTAGTCAATGCTTGTTCATTTTTTAAATACTCATCGAGGTAATTTTCTAGCTTTTGCAAAATATCACTATTTACAGCTTTTCGGGTAATAAACTGGCGCTTGTAAAAACGATTGCTATAGTTAAGCAATAACTCAATTTGAGAGATAATGATGTCTTGGCTAAAGTCATCAATCGGGAGTTTCAATTCATCTTCAATTACAGTAAAAATTGAAATGATGGTTTTCTTTTCGCTTTCTGATAGATGCAAAGTCTCATTTACATCATAAGAGAAAAAACCATATTGCTTTATCTTATTGGCTAATGGTGTATTCAAAAGCAAATCGGGATGGAAAAGAAGGGCATACCCAGAATGATCACTTTGGTTGGTATAAGTTTCTATTACCTGATGTGGCGCTATGAAAATCATGCCTCCTTCTTCAAAATCATAATATCTTTGGCCATACTTTAACTGACCACTCACATTTCGTAAAAATGAAATTTTATAGAAGCTTTTAATATGAGGATTAGGCAATTTACTCATATCAAGTTGGCGATTCATACTGTTCGAAACAGTAATTAAAGGATGTTGGGGTTTAGGTAAACCCAACATCCTACATAATTCTGAAAGCGAATCGAATCTATGAGGAACTTTATTTTCTTTACTCATGGTATTAGATAAAACATTTTACCAAGGACATTCAGTTTCTGGATAAATTTCTTCACAAAAATATTTTCCAGTTGGACCATTCTGATCGATTGTAGCATATTTAACTACTCTTGCTCCTGCATCTTCTACAGTTCCTGTTCCACGGTGATTATTAAAGTCTGTTTTAGTGAAACCGGGGCAAACCGCATTTACTTTAAAAGGAGTGTCGCGTAACTCATATGCTAAATTAATGGTGTACATGTTGAGTGCCGATTTTGAAGATTGATACACAGCACCTTTATGATTATAATATTTATCTGCCGGGTTGCTTGCCATTGTCATAGAGCCTTGGCCAGAGGTAACATTTACAATTCTCGGTTCGGTCGAATTTTTTAATAAATCGATAAAAGCTTGAGTAATTCTCACTACACCAAATACATTAGTTTCATATACATTTTGAAATGTGTCTACAATCACAGTTAAAGCAGTTTGTGGTAAACCACCGCTAATGCCGGCATTGTTAATCAATACATCCAAAACTTCTGTTTTACTTCCTAATTCTGTTCTTGCCGCTTTTACAGATTCCGCATTACTCACATCTATTTCTATCACCTCTACATTATTTAAGCCTTCTGATTTCAGCTTTTCAATGGCTACTAAACCTTTTTCCTTACTTCTACTTCCAAGGTATACGTAGTAACCTTTTTGTATTAACTGTCTAGCCGTTTCGAAACCAATACTTTTATTTGCTCCTGTTATTAATGCCTTTTTCATATTGCGCTTTAAAGTTTAAGTACAATGCAAAGGTCTCGAATGATTATTTTCTATTTGTAACCATATTGCGGAAGCTTGTAACCAAAATGAGTATTTAAAGCTTTCCACTGTTCTTTTGGCACTTGATGAAATAGAAAGGAAAGTTTTCTTCAACTTCTGTTACTTCGAATAGTCCAGCATTTTTAAATTCAGCTTCGATAGATTCTTGATCGTAAAAGAACATTTTAACACCTTCAAATATTTCGTATCGGTCTTTACTAATTAACTCTCCTTTGCCATAGGTTGGCGCTTTTTTAGAAATGGCAATAAAAATCATATATCCATTTTCTACTAATTGATTGTAGCAGTCTGCAATCAATTTCTCTCTTTCGGCTTGATCTAACAAATGGATAAGTGAGTAGCAAAAAATTCCATCGTATTGTTTATTATCAAAAGGCATATCGGTTACAGAACCATAATGAATTGTTGTTTCAGTTCCGTAGTGATTTCTAGCCATTTCAATAGCTGTTTTAGATATTTCTATACCTGTAACTTCTATTCCGGCTTCTCTAAAAACTTGGGCATTTCTACCATATCCAAACCCAGGAACCAATATGTTTTTCAAAGATTTTTCGACAAAGAAGTCTCTAGCAATTATTGCTGATTTTGCTGGCTCAAAGCCCCACATTTCTTTCTTCTCTATAAAGTTTGCTTCCCAAAATTCAGTTTTTTCATCTTCCATAATTTACTTTCAGTCTGTTGTTGTTTAAAAATTTCAAATCCTTTCAATCGAAAAGAATCATAACAACCATGTAGTATCTGCAATTCCCGATTTGAGGTTTTATATATAAAAAAATCTACCTGCAATGCTTAGATGAATGCAAGTAGATTTTAAGAATGATATAATTTAAGCTGAAGGAATTAATCTTGAGCTCTTTTTAGATTAAGATCTAAACTTAATCCGTAATTGCCTTTTTTATCGACTTGAGTTATTCTGTAAATAGAAGAGTATATCTGAGCTGCTTTATCGTAAAAGCAAAATTCATTGTTATTCAATTTAGATTCGGCGCTTGAAATGGTTGCTAGTCTTTCAAATAGCTTTCCATCATTAGATTTTTCGATGATGAAATAATCTATATTATCTACAGATAAAACACTCCAAGTTAATTTAATACGATCGCCATCTCTTAAATATTCCGCAGAGACTTTGGTGAATTCGGTAAAAGGCTCAGATTGATTTTTACTATTTGTTGATGCGTTAAAGTGATCAATTTTAGAATCCCAATCAACAGGAATAAAAGAAGTTAAAATAAATAATATTGGGATTATTAAAAGTGCGCTGTATTGAGTTTTAATGTTTTTCATACTTGTATTGATAGCTTATATGCCATTCCAAACAAAATTGAAACTAAACAAGATGAAAATATGATGATTCCAATAAATTAATAGTTAAGATGCTGAATATCAGTGTAATATAAATAAGTTCTATGTATGCCTTATTTTAAGGAAAAGCAGGCATGAAATCCCAATTTAGGAAAATTCTATTTTTAGGATTGAGAAAGTAAGCGAATTTTTAAACTCAACTTCTTTAAGAAACTATTGTAAAATGAAAACCCGAATGCGCTTAAATCAACATTCGGGTTTAAAAGGATAATCTATTTAATAGCTTAAATTATTCGCAAATAGCAGTATCATCTTTTATAAAATCATCTAGATCCATTTTACAAATCTCATTGGGAATACTTGCGATTGCATTTCCTTTTATAGAAAAATAAACCAATTGCTTGAGCTTACTAATTTCTTGTGGAACAGTTTCAAGCTGATTGTTATCTATCAGTAAATGTGTGAGAGTTGTTATATCACCGATTTTAGATGATAAAGTTTCTAATTCATTATCGCTCAGATTAAGCAATTGAAGTTTAGCTAATTGGAATAAGCCATCAGGCAAATCACCTTGCAAAGCATTTTGATTTAGGTATAGCTTTTCTAAGTTAGATAAGTTACCAATTTCGTTTGGCAATGCACTCAGCTCATTACTTACCAAATCTAATACTTTGAGGTTGCTAAGCATACCGATCTCGCTAGGTAATGTAGCAATTTTGTTTGCTGTTAAATCTAATGTATTAAGGTTAACAAGACCTGAAATGTTAGCAGAAAGACTTTCAATCATATTATTAGAAAGATCAATTTCTTTAAGGTTGATCAAACTGGTAATTGCTTCAGGAAAAGTAGAAAACTGATTATTATTTAACTGTAAAGTGTTGAGGCTAGATAAGTTTGCCATCGTACTTGGTAAAGTACCTAAGTTATTTTGGTTCAGTTTCAATTGAAGCAACTTAGCTAAATTGCCTATACTTTCTGGAAGGCTTGCGATATTATTATCATATGCATTTATGAGCCATAGATTTTGAAGACTTCCAATTTCATCTGGCAGTGTTTCAAATTCATTGGAGTAAATATAAATTCTTTGCAAGCTCGATAAACCTGAAATTCCTGTTGGCAGACTTGTCAACTTATTTCCACCTAAATTTATCATTTCAAGGTTCTCTAGTTGACCTATTTCGTTTGGTATTTCAGCTAAATTATTTACATCCAGTGTTAACTCGGTGAGTTTAGAAAGCTTACCAATTTCTGCCGGAATTGAATTGAGATAGTTTGAACCCAATGCTAAATCTGTAAGGTTTTCCAGGTCGCCAATTTCTGCAGGTAATTCAGTAAGGTTATTGCCAAATAAACTAAGCTCTTCTAAGCTGTTAATCAAACCAATCTCTTTAGGCACAGAACTAAGCTGATTATTGATTAAGTACAAATACTTTAGGTTAGAAAGGTATTTTATCTCAACTGGTAAGACAGAAATATCATCGTTTACCAGACTCAATTTTGTTACCTTGTCATCTTCAACAGTTACTCCAACCCAAGTTGAAATATCGGTACTGGTTGTATCCCAAGTTAATTTACTATTTGGATTAGCCCGATATATAGCGATGAGCGCATCTCGCTCAGTAGGCATTTTTTCTAGTGTTATGCTTACTTGATATTTCGATGTAGAACCATCTTCTGCGGTTACTATATATTCGACAGTAGAGCTAAAATCTTGCAATTCTTTATTCGCTGGGTTTATAGTTGCCAGATCAGAGATCACAATAGTAGGAACCAATTTAGTTAAATCAGTTTCTGCTGGAACAGAAGCAACAATGGTTTTTTCTGCCTCATCTATCGTAGCTACGATACTATCTGATAAAGAAGAATTATCATCAGTATAAAATGTAAAAGAGACGATAGAATTACTGCTAGCTTTTTCTACGCTGACAGTAATCGTATAATTGGCCGTACTTCCATCCTCAGCAGTTACAATATAGGTGATCGGATTACTAAAATCCTGTGTATCTGAATCAGTTGGCGAAACCGAAGCCTTATCAGATATTTCTATAGTTGGTGTAAGAGCTGTTAAGTCTGTACCCAAAGGCATTTTGGCTGTTATGGCCTTACTGTCTTCATCTATTGAAGCAACGATGTCTTGTTCTAGAAACTGATTGTTCGAACTCAAAAACTTAAAAGTAAGGAGTTGTTTTTCAGAGGATTTGCTTACTGGTTCTGGGTCATCTTCATCACAGGCAAATGTTATTGTAATAATTAATGCGACTAATGCTAGGAAC
>PBYL01000271.1 GCA_002729595.1 Thalassovita sp.
ATCTAATATTTCTTTCTGTTATGTACTGTTTCATCACCCTGTAGTTGTAGATCCCAATTTACTGATTTTATAAGATATTGTGGTTGCACTAATAAATTAGAATTGTGTATTTCCGTCAATCTGATTTCTAATGAAAAGGAAATCCATCTAGGTGAAATGGAAAATATGGCTAATCAGACAGATTCTTAATGGTTTAGCAGAGATTTTCCTTCAATCACATTTTGGTAGCAATAATATTCCATTTTACATAGCGTCTCATCTGCTTGATAGACTTTTGTCTTCGCTGTGCGTTCCTCAGAGCCTATTTTCGATTCAATAACTCACATATAATACATTTCAACTAATTCAAAATTAATAGAAGAGATGAAGAAATCTATGCCTTTAATTATGGCAATTATAGT
Organism: Thalassovita sp.; assembly: GCA_002729595.1. Classification (GTDB taxonomy): domain Bacteria; phylum Bacteroidota; class Bacteroidia; order Cytophagales; family Flammeovirgaceae; genus Chondrinema. Next base: position 402 of record PBYL01000271.1, read on the forward strand.
ATTAGGCTCATTTTACAATTTAGCTACTGCTCAGACACAAACCATTAGAGGAACCATATTGGATGCGCAAGCTGACTATCCCTTAATTGGAGCTACTGTAATTGTTGTTGGATCAGACCCTGTAAAAGGAAGTACAACCGACCTAGATGGTAAATTTAAAATTGAAAATGTTAGTACTGGCAGACATGCTTTGCTAATTCAATATGTGGGTTATAAGAGCATTACCATGCCCAATGTATTGGTAACCGCAGGAAAAGAATCTGTTCTTAATGTTAAGTTAGAAGAATCTGTTGAGCAACTCGATGAGATTGTAGTGACCAGCGAATCGGATAAAGACTTGCCAAATAACGAAATGGCAAAGGTGAGTGCCCGAACATTTAGTTTAGAAGAAGTAAACCGTTACTCTGGCGGTAGAAACGATGTAGCGCGTTTAGCCAGTAATTTTGCTGGTGTTAGCACTGCCGATGATTCTAGAAACGATATTGTTGTGAGAGGTAACTCACCAACTGGCATGTTGTGGCGCATCGAAGGAATTTCCATTGCCAATACCAACCATTTCTCAACTTTGGGTACTACAGGTGGGCCAGTAAGTGCGCTTAATACGAACTTGTTGCGCAGTTCCGACTTTTTAACTGGCGCCTTTCCCGCAGAATATGGCAATGCGGTAGCAGCAATTTTCGACATCAACTTTAGAAGTGGTAATACTGAAAAGTTTGAGTTTACTGGTCAAATAAGTGCTTTTAGTGGAATGGAGTTTATGGCTGAGGGACCAATTAGCAAAAAGAACGATGCATCTTTTGTAGCTTCTTATCGCTATGGCATAGCTAGTGTAGCAGCAACAGGTACTTCTGCCACACCTTACTATCAAGACTTTTCATTTAAGTTAAATTCTGGAAGAACTAAGCTTGGTAGGTTCGAGCTCTTCGGTATGGGAGGTTTAAGTAATATTGATTTTTTTGGTGATGATATAGATGAGACAGACCTTTTTGCCAACCCAAATGAAGATGCTTATGTAGATAATCAGTTGGCATTATTTGGCTTAAAACATACAATCAGTCTTAACAAAACTACCTATTTGCAATCGGTTGTTGGGTTTTCATCGCTTCATAACACCTACGAAGAAGATGCTATAATAAGAGATGAGTCTGGAAATGCAATTCAGAAATACAGAAGTGTTGATTTAGATGATACGCAAAGTCGCATTAATATTTCTTCTACTTTAAATAAAAAATTTAGTGCTAGATTAAATATGCGAGCAGGAGTTGTAACTGAGATTTTTGGAGTAAATTCTTTGGTAGACGATAGAGACAACCGAGTAGAGATTCCTGATGAAAATAATGATGGAGTTCCAGACTATTTTATCAGATATAGAGACACAGATACCAGTTTTCCACTTATACAAACTTTTGCCCAAGGCGAATACAAGTTTACAGACGATTTTAGTTTAACTGCCGGTTTGCACTCGCAATACCTAGAGTTTAATGGTTCTTTTGCCCTAGAACCAAGAGCTGCATTAAGTTGGCAGTTTAGACCCAACCAGCGATTTAGTTTAGCTTATGGTTATCACTCTCAAATGGTTCCTTTGCCTACGCTTTTGCTAGAAGAGGAAGTAAATGGTGTTAATGTGAGAACCAACGAAGATTTGGATTTTATTAGAAGTCATCACTTTGTTTTTGGATACGATAGAAGATTAGGTAACGATTGGCGCTTGAAAGCTGAAACCTATTATCAGCGATTAACTAAAATTCCTGTAGAATCTACTCCAAGTAGTTTTGCTTCAATTAATGATGGGTCTGATTTTGCCTTTTCTGAGAAAGGTTCCTTGGTAAGTGAAGGTACAGGTTTTAATTACGGTTTAGAGTTAACACTAGAAAAATTCTTTAGTCAGGGTTATTACACCTTGCTAACTACTTCATTGTTTGATTCTAGATATAAGGGCAGTGATGGAGTTGAGCGCAATACTGCATTCAATAATCAGTATGTTGTAAACCTGCTATTTGGTAAAGAATGGAAAGTAGGAAAAGAGCAGCGCAATGCGCTTACCTTCGATACCAAACTGGCAACCTCTGGTGGTAGATTTTATACACCGATTAACTTGGAAGCTACGCGAGCAAATTTAGGAAGAGAAGTTTTGTATGAAGATGAAGCCTACAGCAAACAATATGATCCGTATTTCCGCTGGGATGTAAAATTTGGTTTTAGGGTGAATAGCAGAACTAAGAATATATCACACCAATTCTTTGTCGATTTTCAAAATGTTACAGACAGAAGAAATGTATTTGTTGAGAGATATAATGAAGTAACAGACGAAATTGATATTGTAGAACAGATTGGTTTTTTCCCAGATGTACTTTATAGAATACAATTCTGATCCAATTCAGTCAACTTAAATTTAAGGCCATTTGCGTTGCAGATGGCTTTTGTTTTTTTTAAATCGGCGTTTTAACGGGAATAAGTGTATATACACAGTTATTCATAAAAAATAAATGAAAGTATTAAAATAAAATCTGGAAAAAGAGAAACATTGTGAAATAAATATGCGTACTTTGCAGACTTTTGCTGCCTGGCAATAAATTTCGGGAAATTCAGGGGGCAAACGAATTAAAGAAAAGTTATGCAAATAGAAACATTTGAAGCTTCTGGCCTTTCGCCAGAAATCCTTAAGGCGCTTAAGGAAATTGGGTTTGAGCAACCCACACCCATCCAGGCACAAACTCTGCCCCATTTACTATCTGGTAATCAGCAGGATCTTGTTGCACTGGCTCAAACAGGAACAGGAAAAACAGCTGCATTCGGCCTTCCACTAGTAGAATTAGCAGATCCATCTACTAAATCTGTACAAGGATTAGTACTATGTCCGACAAGAGAACTTTGTATTCAAATTAGTAAAGACCTTCAGTCTTTTGCTACATACAAAAAAGGTTTGAACATATTACCGGTATATGGTGGCGCATCTATTACACCTCAAATCAAAGATTTGAAACAAGGTGCACAACTGGTTATTGGTACTCCAGGAAGAGTAATTGATTTAATGAAAAGAAAAGCTCTTGACATTAGAGATATTTCTTGGTTAGTATTAGATGAAGCTGATGAAATGTTAAATATGGGTTTCAAAGATGATTTGGATACCATATTAACTGGAACATCTGGTGAGAAACAAACTTTGTTGTTTTCTGCTACTATGCCGAAAGAAATTGCAATGATTTCATCTAATTACATGAACAATGCAATAGAGATTTCTGTAAGCAAGAAAAACACGACATCTAGCAATGTGAATCATGTATTTTACATGGTGCAAGCAAAAGATCGCTATTTAGCACTTAAGCGTATTGCAGATTTACAGCCAGATATCTACGGTATTATCTTTTGTAGAACCAGAAGAGAGTGTAAAGAAGTAAGTGAGAAGTTAATGCACGATGGCTACAATGCTGATGCATTACACGGCGACTTATCTCAAGTGCAGAGAGATTATGTGATGAATCGTTTCCGTATTAAAAACATTCAATTATTAGTAGCAACAGACGTGGCTGCTCGTGGATTAGATGTAAACGAACTTACTCACGTAATTAACTACAATTTACCAGACGAAGCAGAAGTGTATGTGCACAGAAGTGGTAGAACTGGTAGAGCTGGAAATAAAGGAACATCTGTATCTATTATTCATAGTAGAGAGATGGGCAAAATCAGAATCATTGAGAAAAAAGGTAATTTCAAATTTGAGAGATTACAAGTTCCTAATGGAAAAGAGATTTGTGAAAAACAACTTTTTAGTCTGATTGATAAAGTAGAGCAAGTAAGTGTAGATGGTGATCAGATTGATGAGTTTATGGATGTGATCTACAAGAAACTTTCTTGGTTAGAGAGAGATGAGCTTATCAAAAAGTTTGTATCAATTGAGTTTAACCGTTTTCTGGAATATTATAAAGATGCTCCAGATCTTAACCAAAACGTAAAAGAACGTAGAGAAAGAGATACATCTTCTTCAGATAGAGGTGATAGAAATAGTGGTAGAGGAGGAAAAAGAAACGGATTTAATAAGAGGTATTCAAGATACTTTATCAACTTGGGTGAGAAGAACAGTTTAAACCCAGCTAAATTGATTGGTTTAATTAACAAGCAATTTAGAAATGAGAAAATTCCAGTTGGTAATATCGAAATTATGAAAAGTTTCTCATTCTTTGAGATTGATAGCGAATTTAGCAACAGCTTCCCAGAGTCTTTCAGCAATTTGAATTATCAGGGAATTCCGGTAAACGTAGAGCCAGCAAACGCTAAACCTAATGGAAGAGATTCTAGAGGTGGCGGTGGTAGAAGCAGAGGTGGTAATAGTGGCGGTGGCGACGGCGGATTTAAAAGAAAAAAATTCGGTAATAACTCTAATAAGAGAAAATGGGATTGATTTAATAATCTCAATTAAAATATTAAAGCCAGTTAGCAATCGCTAACTGGCTTTTTTTTTATAATAACAATTGGTGATTTTGCTAAGTGTGAAATTTATACTTTAGTACACTATCAGTATACAAATTGAATGTAAATACACGAATTCCTACAATTTTACTACATGGCTTCTATTTAGCTCAATTCACACTAAAATGGTATTCAGGTTAAAATATTTCATGAATCGAACTGATTTAATTAGAAAACTAGACCTTTATTACTCGTTTCTGACCTATAAGTTGTGAACAAAGTTTAAATATTATACAGAGATATTACTTGAGTGTACTTTTTGGAGTTAATAATATAAATATTCAACTACGCTAACAATGAAATACTTCAAACATTATATACTTGGTTTATTAACATCTTTATTATTATCAGCAAACTTATTTGGTCAAACTGCTGAAGAAGAACATCATCACGAATCGGTATTTTGTTCACTTTGTAAAGAAAGAATCACTGCTAAAGTGGTGTATTCTTTTGGTGTAACTCAACTGGATTTAAGCGAGCAAGGCAATAAGATTGAAATTGAGTTTAGAAAAGGTGAGACAAGTACCTCTAAGATTAAAGACATACTAATTACAGCCGGATACAGATTTAGAATTTTAAACGAAGAAGAGGAACATTTCGAAGCTGTTTTGTATCCATGTAAACACGAACTTGAAGGTGTAAAAACCCAAGTGGCAACGAATTAAAATATTAAAGCTTTACCCATTATCAGATTGCGTAAATTTCTGGTTTAAGCTTCCAGAAATGCTTGGCAACTGGTTTACTGTTTTTTGATTTTTGTTTAGACTAAAAATCCACGTCTTTGATGTGGATTTTTTATTTTATGATTTTTTAACTTTATTATACATTGTTACAGGGTTTAGGTTCTCATCTGTGTCATCTAGCTGACAAAAAAACTTCGTATGTTCATCTAATTTGGTAGAAATTAAAAAAGATAAATATATAATTATGAAAATCTTAGCCCTTATTTTAAGATTGGTTGCTGCAGCTATTTTACTACAAACTTTGTATTTTAAATTTTCTGCAGCTCCAGAGAGTGTTTACATTTTTAGTCAGTTGGGTTTGGAGCCCTTTGGCAGAATAGGTACAGGTATAGCAGAACTGGTAGCAGGTATTTTGTTGTTAATACCCAAAACAGCTTTTTATGGAGCAGTAGCTTCTTTTGCAATAATATCTGGAGCAATTGTATCTCATTTAACTGTATTAGGTATAGTAGTTCAAAACGATGGAGGTTTACTATTTACATTAGCAGTTATCGTATTTCTAGCCTCTGGTGCACTTATTTATTTATATAAAGAAACAGGTTTATCAATTATTCATAAATTGAAAGAATCTAAAAAAACAAAAACAACAATTTAAAACAGCATGTTGATCTTAAAACCTTAAATTTGATTATTTATGAAACTATATAGAATCTTATATTTTATTGCAGCAATAGTAATTTGTAGTTCTTGTGGTTATAGCCAACAAGCACCAATGAATGTAGAAGGCATGCCAGAAGTGATTACAGACCCAGATAATTACAATGAGCTTAGCTCCAAAGAAAAAAATATTATATTAAAAGAAGGCACAGAAAGAGCTTTTACTGGCAAATACTACGATACAAAAAAGGAAGGTATCTATCTTTGTAAACAATGTAATAATCCATTATTTAAATCAGAAGACAAATTTAATTCAGGTTCTGGTTGGCCAGCTTTTGATGATATAATTGAAGGTGGCGTAGAAGAAAGAACAGATGATGATGGCATGAGAACAGAAATTATTTGTGCTAATTGCAAAGGTCATCTTGGTCATGTGTTCTTTAATGAAGGTTTTACTAAAAAAATGACCAGACATTGTGCTAATTCTGCCAGTCTTCAATTTTTTCCTTTATCCGAAAAAAAATCTAACTAATCATTATGAGAAACATAATAGTATATATCGCAGTACTCATATTCTTAATTCCAGCATGTTCGCAAGGTCAAAAGCCAAGTACGCTTAAAGCTGAAGAACACGGTGTAATGAAGGCTAAAGAGTATACAAAAGATAAGAACTTAGACGGTTTAGAGACTGCTACTTTTGCCGGAGGTTGTTTTTGGTGTACAGAAGCTTCTTTCGAAAGAATTAAAGGAGTAAAAGATGTAATTAGTGGTTACTCTGGTGGAGAAAAAGCTTACCCAACCTATAGCGAAGTAAGCACTAAGCAAACCAAGCATGCAGAGTCTATTCAAATTTTTTATGATCCGAATGTGGTGAGCTACGAGACTTTACTGAAAGTATTCTTTGTGGCACATAATCCAACACAATTGAACAGACAAGGTCCAGATGTTGGAGAGCAGTATCGTTCTGAAATATTCTTCCATAATGCTGAGCAAAAAGAACAAGCGAAAGCTTACATTCAAGAGCTAGATGAATCTGGAAAGTTTGATAAAAAAATAGTAACCAAAGTTACTCCTTACAGACAGTTTTGGGTGGCAGAAGGCTATCACCAAAATTACTATGAGTTAAATCCAAATCAGCCTTATGTAGCAAGTGTAAGTCGCCCTAAGGTGGAGAAAGTGATGAAAACTTTTCCAGAACTGATTAAAGATGAATATAAAATGTAATTGCTTTGCATTGATAAAAAAA
>PBYL01000272.1 GCA_002729595.1 Thalassovita sp.
CTCTTCCGATCTAGAATATTATGACAAAACAGGTAACAATGAGGCTTCGGAGAGGTGGCAGGAGTTAATTCTTTCACTGGCCGATCGCTCGCAAATTAAAAACAGGGTGAGTATGTTGCTTAATAAAAAGCCAGGCAAACCACTACAATCTTTCAAAAAAGTAGAGCTAGATATTAAAGAGCTAGATAAAAAACTGGTAAAAATAAAAGGCAACCTGTATGCTTCAGCTTTTGAGGTGAATAACAAAGACTACTGGTTTTATCTGGACTACCTTTTTAAGAATGGCTATAAAGAATTGTATGAAAAATCGGCAACTGATCTTAAAAAGTATGATGAGCTAACAGCCACTTTGCTCTCTAACTTTCATTACTCACCAGAGAATTACGAGGCAGCACAAATCTCTAAGTATCCTATGTCCAAAAACTTAGAATTCCCTGCCATGGATATGAGCCACGAAGCTGCCAAAGCTTATTGCGAATGGCTCACGGTGCAATACAATCAGCAGAATAACAGAAAATACAAAAAAGTGCAGTTTAGGTTGCCAACTCAAAAAGAATGGACTATGGCTGCATTGGGTTCTAAAGATTTTACTTCGTGGAACTTAGAAGAAAATAGTATTAAAGCACTTAAAGATTTTGAGACCAACAAAAAAGTAGTGGCAACTTTTAATCTGGCTGAAAATACGGTGCTTTATCCTTGGTGGCAGTGGGGTTTGGAGCATGGTCGATCAATTCAGAACCAAAAGGGCTGTTACCTCGCCAATGTAAAAGTACCAGAAGACATCACTTGCCCTGCCGGAATTAAAGGCGATGGTTTTACAATGTTGTCGCAAGTGGGCGCTTATTTTCCTAATGGTATGGGTTTGTTTGATGTAATAGGAAATGTGGGAGAAATGATTGATATTCCGAATAAAGCGATGGGCGGTAGTTGGAACCACACTGCCGAAAAATGTACCATTACCAGTGTTAATCCTTACGATGGTGCAGATTCAAGTGTTGGTTTTAGAATTTTTATGGAGGTAATAGAAGAATAATTGAGACTCTTTAAAAACTATAAGAAAAAGTCTGATGAGCAATTAATGCAACTTGTACAACAAGGTGACAGTCAGGCTTTTTCTATTATTTACGACCGATATGCCCATCGGATGAAAGCCTTTTTTTACCGCATGCTCTGGTCTGATGACGCCAAGGCAGAAGACTACGTACACGATCTGTTTGCCAGAATTATAGAAAGACCTGAGTTATACCAAAGTGGTTATCCATTGTTGCCGTGGTTATTTCGAATCGCCTCTAACATGTGTAAAAATGCTTATAGAAAAAGACAGTTTGAGGTGGAATACTTGCAACAGATTGAGAAAAATAAAATGCAATTATCTGCTGTAGAGCAAAAGATGGATGAGGAAATTTTGCTAGATAAACTACATCAGGTTTTAAAGAAACTGGGAGAAGATAAACAAGAATTGTTTTTACTGCGCTATCAACAACAGCTATCAACCAAAGAGCTGGCTAGTATCTACGAAACCTCAGAGGGAACTATTAAATCTCGCTTGTTTTATATTAGAAAAACTTTGCTCGACGTAATGGGTGAAGACAAAATTATTTGGGAAAATGGGAAATAAGTCAATTGAACTAATAGATCAGCTTTTAAAAACCAGAGATTTTAATGAGCTCAACGAGTTTGAAAAACTACTGGTAGAAGAGCATTTAGGTGGAGAACGCATCTATCAGAAATATAGAAGTCTAGTTTTGGCAAGTTCTACTGAATACGAAATGCCTGTTAGCAGCTCTGTAAAGCAATCTTTAATGGCTAAAATGACAAAGCAACACCAACCAGTTTGGGTAAAAGCTTTTAATTATAGATTGCCCGCTTATGCCAGTGCAGCAATAGCCGTTTTACTTATGACGGTGATTTATTTAATGTTGCCCACCAAAGAGATTGTAGTTGAAAAAACGGTAGAAATTCCTGCCACTCCCATTACCGATACCGTATTTGTACAAGGAAAAACCGATACCATATTTGTTGAGCGAAAAGTAGAAGTACCTGTTTACATTACTGTAAATGAGCCAAAATCAGAACAAGAAGAAGTGAATAGTAGCTTTACCGGAAAAACCCTAGCCGACCAGCAAGATATTAGGAGTTTGCTTGTGGGTTCGGAGTAAATTGTTTTGATAGTTTTTTTTAAGATAAATCACTAATTGGTGTTAAATGCATACCTTTTTTCTTTGCTGTTCTTATTAGTTCTAATAATATAGATATGATTTGATATTTCTTTTCAATCGGAATTTCTTCAAACAAGGAATATTCATTAACTCCAATTGTTGAGCCTTCAAATGGAACAGATATTTCTTCTTCTATAGCATACAAATGTGTAATGAACACTCCTATTCTTAAATTTTTATTCCATGGCTGAATAAATGCTGTAGCCCCCTCAAATTCTTTAATAAGTAAATTCCTATTTGACTTCCGAAGTTGAAAATAACCATCTGCGAAAAATTCCATTTCTTTGAGCTTGTTTACTTCATTCTCATCATACGGTTTATTTACTTTTAATTCAATTTGATTCCAGACCTTCTTTATCAAATGAACCAACTGACTGATAAAAACCAAACCTATAATTATAAAAACTATATATGCAAAAATTCTAAAAGTTAAAAATTGTTCTAGTTCTAAACTTTTAGACATAAACCTCATAATTGCAATTGAGATAATATATAAACAGAACACAAGAGCTGTATTCTTAATAGCTGATTTCATTATGAGCAATCTGTCTTATTTTATTATAGGCATGTTTGATTACTTTAAACTTTTTTTGAATTCCATTTCTTCACTTTTCCAAGTATAACTAGCGGGATTCAAGTTTACTACATCAGTATATTCAATACTTTTTGCTATTTCTTCAAACTTTGACTCAAATGAACTTTCTGAGGTGGTTATAAAAATCATATCAGAATTTATTACTCCAATTACTATTTTTCCATTTAGCTGTTCACTTAACGAAGTTATAAATCTACTATCAAGTAATATACCTCCAACGAAACCTTGTTTACTTGACACTTGAAACATAACATCATTTGTTTCAGGATCAGACATGCCATTAACACTTACTTCATTATTACCAAAATTGACCATTGCCATCTCTTTAATTTGATCTTCAGAGATTCCATAAATTTCAAGATGGTCTTTAAATACATAGTCGATTCCAATTCTTCCATTAGGTTTTTGTATTCTTTTACAAATGAAAACTCCTATCTGATCTCCTAAAGGAAAGTTTACTACTTTATTAAAGTATAAATCTTCATCATCATAGTTTCTTAAAATAGGAAAAAACAACAAACTATCGTCTTCTAGACTTAAGCTAACTTCACCATTAATATTTACTTGACTAAAGCCTTCTTCCTGCTTAACTTTTAACTTTTTCTTCTTATCCATTTTCTTTTGTGCATAACAATTTGAAAACACTAGAATGCAACCAATAATTATTAGATTTAAACACCTCACTTTAGCTTATTTTTAAATCAATACTAGAATTTTTATAAAAAAACCAAGATCAAATGTAACAAAAAATAGCTAACTGAAATTTTTATACACAAAAGGTTAATTCTTTTTAACAATCAAAAAATCTGAAAAAATCAACTCAATCCTTCTCATTTTGCATAAAGTCTGGGAAGCCGCTTGGTGTCCAGTTTACTACTCTGGCGCGGGTTGCTCGGTTAGGATCAGATAGCTCATGCCCTGGAATTTCTTTATAATCGCGATCGTGGTAGATCATAATTACAGTTTCTCCATCTTCGGCGGTGGTAAAAGAGTTATGCCCTGGCCCATATCTTTTTACATCTTCATTGGTATAGAAAACAGGGCTCGGAGATTTATTCCAATTTTTAGCATCTAACAAATCGGTGTTTTCATCTATCCAAAGTAAACCCATGCAATAGTTGTGGTTGGTTGCACTTGCCGAATAGCTTACAAATATTTTCCCATTTCTTTTAATTACCGCAGGGCCTTCATTCACATTGTATTTCATTCGCTCCCAGCTAAACTCCGGCTCGGTTATCACTACTTCAGGGCCAGTGAGGGTTTTAAAGTCTTTCATCTCAGACAAGACCAATGCAGTTCCGTGATCTCCCCCTCTTACATTTTGTGCCCAGATTAAATATCTTTTACCGTTGTGTTCAAATGTGGTAGCATCTAAAGAAAAAGAATCTATATCAGAAACAATTCTGCCTTCTTCTTTCCACTCTCCTTCCATTGGGTTATCTGATGAGTTTGATAATACCCACATTCTAATATTCCAGATATTTTCTACCTCACCAGCCGCAAAATAGATATACCATTTACCATCTATTCTATGCAGTTCTGGCGCCCAAATGTGATGTCCCATCACTCCTTTCTCATGCTTAGTCCAAACTACTTTTTCCTGAGCCTCTTTTAAACCATTAATACTTTTCGATTTTCTAATTACAATACGGTCGTATTCTGGAACTGTAGCGATAAGATAATAGGTACCGTCTTCTGCTTTGTGCACCCAAGGATCAGCTCTTTTTTCTGCAATAGGGTTATCAAATTCTATGTTTTGTGAAAAAACTTGTATCTGAAATACAAATACCACTGCTAAAAGCACACTTATCTTCAATAATTTCATTCTATAGCTAATTTTTTTGATGCCAGTAAATATACCTAGTATCATTAATTGACAATAATTAATGATGCTTATTTTAGCAGATTATCGGCTATAGATTGTTAGTTTTTGCTTATTTAGTATCAACTAAAGAAAAGTACTGAGGTATTAAGTTTTTGATTTTATTGAGTGTATCGATAACAGAAAGCTCACTCATTCCTCCTGCCGCGTTTGCATGTCCACCACCATCAAAGTGATCGGCAGCCAATACATTTACCGGATTTTCTTTCCCCTTAGATCGGAATGATATTTTAATTTTTCCATCTCGCTCTGTAAAAACAATCGCTGCTACCATCCCTTTAATAGACAATGCTTGATTAGCCAAACCGTCAGTATCGCCTTTTACATATTTGTACTTGGCTAGCTCTTCTTTATTCAAAGAAACAATTGCTACTTGATAGGCTTCTACAATTTCTAACTTTTCACTCATCGCATAACCTTGCAGGCGTAAGCGGCTTGCAGTATTACTATCGTTGAGCAATTCGTGAACTGTATGATGCTTTACACCAGCAGCTAATAGTTTCGCCAGAATCTCATGCGTACGCGGACTTACAGCAGGAAATCTGAAACTTCCTGTATCCGTCAAAATACCTAAGTACAAAGGTGTGCCTATTTTTTCGTCGAGTAAATCGCTGTGTCCAGACTGTTCAATCAACTCTACAATCAATTCTGAAGTGGAAGCTACTGTAGGTTCAGAAACCATTATATCTGGAAATGACTGTGGGTTGAGGTGATGATCGATCATTATTTTTTTGCAAGTAGCTGATTCTAACAAAACTTGCATATCTGGCCCTATTCGATCGGTACCGTTATAATCTAAACAAAAAATTAAATCTGCTTCTTTAAAACAAGCAGTCACTTTATCTGGCTCATCGCTCATAAGCACTATGGAAGACGTATCTAACCAGTACATATAATCTGGTGCAGCATCTGGATGGCAGACTACAGCCTTTTTGCCCAGCTTTTCTATAAAATGTAATAAACCCAGTGAAGAACCAACTGAATCGCCATCGGCAGATTTATGAGAAGTAATAACTATATGAGAAGCAGCCAGAATTTCGGCCTCAATGTCTTTGAAAATATTCATTTATCAGGTTTCGATTTCCACAGCTCCAAAGCCCAATTAGCCAATATTTCGAAGCTGAAAATTTTAAATAAATACGAAGCTAATCATTTTTTATCCTCTTACCGTATCTACTGCTTTTTATTCCGATAAATGAGAAATACTAAGTTGTTTTTAAACTATCAACTCAGCGGTCTTGTAAACCTTTTCCTTCAAATATTTTAGCTGCACATTTTTCTATGCGTGAAACTCTGGTTTTAGCTTGCTTGGGTTGGGTAAAATATAGAATATATCCTCTTTGGCGACCAGGTGTGAGTGCTTCAAATGCTTTTTTTAGCTCAGGGTCTTCATTTAATTTATCTTGCAACTCTTCTGGATATTCGATTTCGCTTTTCTCTTTAAAGTCTACTGTCAAACCTGCTTTTTCTATTTCAATAGCTTCGAGAATATAATTCTTTATGGTTTCCTCTAAATCAATTACTTGCTGAACTTTGGTAAATTTTATTAGCCTAGCCGCTTGTGTATTTTCACCGGGTTTTTCTAGAATACTATTAGCGTCTTTTAGCAAAGCTCCCTTAAAAAAACTGATGGAGCAGTATTCTTTAAATGCACTTAAAATCAATACATTTTTACTTTGAAAGGTGTAGCAAGGCACTCCCCATTTCAATTCTTCGGTAAGGCTGCAACTCAGAATAATAGTTCTTAAATGCTCCATCTCTTCTTGCCAATTATGCACTTTACAATCAGGGGTGCCACCAAGTGGGCAACGACCGCAACCTACCGCAAAATAAGAATCGACTTTAGGGTTCATGTTTTTACCTTAGTTATCTGTGAGTTGATTTATTTATCATTTAAACCTTTGCCATCGAGAATTTGTGAGATGCACTTTTCAATTCTAGACTCTCTGGTTTTAGCTTGCTTTGGCTGAGAAAAATGAAGCAAATAGCCTCTTTGGCGACCCGGAGTTAATGCATCAAAAGCAGATTTTATATTCGGGTTATCATCTAACACACTTTGAAACTCTTCTGGAACTGTATACTCAGCAGTCTTTTTCAACTCTACTTTTAATCCTGCTTTTTCTACTTGTACCGCTTCTTTAATATAAGCTTTTATCGTTTCTTCCAGATCAATTATTTCTAACACATTGCTAAAGCGTATTTGTCGGGCAGCTTGCACATTTTCGGTTTGTTGTATTAAAATACCATCCGCATCTTTTAGCAATGCACCTTTGTGAAACAGCAAAGCACAATACTCTTTAAAACCATGAATAAGCACCACATTATTATCTTGAACAGTATAGCACGGAACTCCCCACTTTAATTCTTCAACCAAGCCGCAGTCTAACACAATTGTTCGCAACTTTTCATATGCCTCTTGCCATTTAGAAGCTTTTTCGAAAAAGAAATCTACTTTTGGATTCATAGCTAAATTTATTGATTAAGTGGAATAATTTTTCTTTCTACTGGTCTAAAATACCAAGACAATACCGTAAGAATTAATAAAAGCAATGGACCGAATAAAGTACTGAGGGCATCTCCACTGGCTAAATGTGAAATTACAGCACCAGACATCGCAAAGAAAAAACCTGCATAAGCCCACTCTTTTAGCAAAGTAAATCTAGGCAGCAATACAGCTATTACTCCCAATAGTTTCCACACACCCAATATAGTGAGTAAGTAAAGCGGATAACCTAGTTGTGTAAAGTTATTCACTTCTTCGTCCATCTTAATCAATTGCACAATTCCTGTAGAAACCATGCCCAATGCCAGCCATGCGGTAGCTACCCAATAGATAATTTTGTTTCGCTTTGCCATTGATCTATTATTTTAATTTACTTACAATGCTTTCTAATCTATTGTGCGCCATGTTGAGACCTTGCGCAAAAGGCATCTGCAACATCTGGTTTCTGTCTGCCACAGATTTATATACAATATGCATGGTGAGCTTACTGGTATTTGCTGTAAGCTTTTCGAAGGTTAAAAACTCCAACTGAACAGGAAATGGCGTATTTTCCATTTCGAATGTGCGGGTAATTTTCTGGTTAGGAACAAACTCGTGAATGGTACCATTAAAACCATGTTCGTTTCCTTTTGGGTCAGTAGTAATAAACTGCCAACTGCCATGTTTTTTATTTTCGAGCTTAATCACTTTTGTGCCCATCCATTGCTCTACAATTTCTGGTTCTTCATAAGCTTTAAAGAGCAACTCCAACGGCAAGTCAAACTCTCTGGTAATTACCAGCTCTTGCTTAGCATCTTCAGCATGAATTTTCGTTTTCAGTTCCATATTTATTCTTTATCTGGTTTATAGTTTTTCATTATAGACTCTAGTTTATTAAACCTGTCGTCCCACATTTTGCGGAAAGGCTCAATAAAATCGGCTATTTCTTTTAGTTTTTGTGGATTAAGATGATAGTAAATCTCTCTCCCATTTTGCTCTTGCTTGAGCAATTCGCATGCGGTAAGTATCTGTACATGTTTAGAAACAGTGGGTCTGGCTGTATCAAAGTTGGAGGCAATGGCACCGGCGGTCATCGATTGAGAAGCAACCAACACTAGAATGGCTCTTCTAGTCGGGTCTGCTATGGCTTGAAATACATCTCTTCTTAAATTCATTTTAATATGTAGCTATTTGACTACAAATATATATGTAGTCACTTAACTACACAATAGGTTTTAATAATTTTTTGATAAGCAAATTTTACCAAAAAAGATAATTCATTGAAAATGAGAGGATTTAAATATTGAGGTCGGCAAAAACTAATTCTTTCCCTAGGTTCTCTTGCCAGCCTAAAATATTGGTTTTATGCATTACTATCTGAACTCCATGTTCATAGTCTCCACTAAAACTGCAGTCTAATCCACAATAAGAAACTCCTTCTTTATGCTCATAAAAGAAAGAAATAAGCTTAACACCTAAAGCTTTTCTAAGGTCGTCTACGCTGTTTATCTCAGGAAAAGAAACCTCGTCGTAACCAATGTATTCTAAATGTGTGGGGTATAAAATATTTTTGGTGTAATCAAAAAGTGCTGCTAGTATTTCGGTTTGATGATCTTCGACAAAACTCAATGCAGCCAACTGTTCATTTGAATAGTGCTGTTCATGCTCCCAACAGTTCACCTCTCCAAAAAAGCCTATTTTTACTAAACCGTTATTCCTATTTGCTTCAAAATATGAAAAAAAATGCTCGTTTCCATCTTTATCTTGCTGAGTCAAAACTGGCATTTCTACAATTACATGGTTATAGCTATCGAAGTTGAAATGCGGCATTTTGTAGGAGAATTTATTAAACTTTAACTTAATCACATTTTTTATACGCTTTCTATGAGGGAAAAGCTATAGAAAATACGATTTTAAAGTCAAGAAACTGCCCAGAATAAGCATGGTAAGCAACAGTAAGTTTGAAGCCGTGTTTTGCGAAGCTTGCTTTGCCGTAGGAAAAAACATTCTGGCTAAACCAAGTAGTACAAGTACCCAACCTAAAAAGGTAATAATTACTGCCCAGTTGAGTAACCACAGGTTATGAATACGAACGATGATTAATCCGCCTACCAATAACACCAATCCATTTAAGTATACCAAGGTAGAATGCACATCTTTCCAAATCTTAAAGTTTAAATATTCTGTTATCGAAAGTGCCATTAAAACAGGACCTAATACACCTGCTATTTGGAGGGAAGTGTTCATAGCTAGAACTAGTTTTACATTTAATGCAGTAAAGACATTAATACTATCAATTTAAATGTAAAACCAGTTGCATCAAAATTTAACGCCTCAATTACTCTGCTTAATTTCTTCTTTTACTTGCTCTATCCAGTCTTTTTGAGGGTTTAGGGCGACATCTGGTTCTAGGCCTCTTCCTTCGTAGTTGAGGTAATTGCCAGAGTCTTTGGTATCTGTTAAATACACCTGAAAATCTCCGCTGGGCAATGTTATTTTTGTACCTAAATTACTACCGTAAGCCAAGGTGCCATTGGTGGTTTCTCCCAGTGTAATTACATTTTCGTTTTTGCTCAACTCAATTATAAACTTCTCTGCTTCACTAAATGTGCGGTTATTCACAATGGCATAAATCTTATGTTCTTCAGCATAATTACCTAATAGCTTTAAAAACTTTTTAGCCACTTTATCGGCTCCACCAGAGTTATTTCTTAAATCTAAAATCAGGTTTTTAGCTTGTAGGTCATTTTCCAACTTGGTGTAAAAAAGATCAGAAAACATCACATTAGCCTTGCTAGCACTAAAACTTCCCAGTCTTACATATTGTGTTTGCTCATTCAATTGCTTAAGCTCGTAAGTCTGGTAATTATCCGGTAGGCTAGAATAATCTTCTACTGTTATTCGGTTTTTTCGCCAAATAGCATTGCTTAAGGAGCCGTAAAAACGCGACTCTGGAAAAGAGCCATTTATAAATTTTTCATTATTAACCAACAAAAACACCTTGTGCACAGGGTGTGCATAATAAGCAGTATAATGCTCGGTATCTTCTTGCTTTCTTAGCACAAATGCGATTTGCCCTTTTTCCCAATTGGGTATTTCTGTATGGAGAATTACCGCCACCAAACTATCCGGATTCTCTGTTTTAAGCAATCCAGCTTTTAAATAAGTATCGTAATAATATATTCCTTCTATATCGGCTGCTGGTTTAGCCGCTAACATATTTTCTATCGAATCTAAGTCGGTATCAATTCTAGGGAAATTCTTAGATTCTGGCGATTTGCGATATGCCTTTACCACATAAGGATCGTCGTACAAAGAAGGATCGATATAAGTATGTGGCAATTGATAAAACCCTAAGTGATTGTCTTTAATAGGATCAAAAAGTTCTGCCAGTTTACAAAAACACTCAAACTGATCTGAGGTATTTCTTACTCTCCATTCGAGGTGTTGCACCAATCTCTGGTACTGTTTGGCTTTAGCTCCCTTAATCTGGCTTTTGTAAGAGGGGGTCTTCTTTAGCAACTCATAAAGCTCTTCCATATCTTCTACACACTTACTTTTAGATTGTGCAAAAGATGAAACAGCTAACAGGCAAAATATAATTATTAAATATGTTCTAGTCATTTTTTAAACTCGACAGGCTTCCAATCAACACAAAGATGTGTATTATCTTTTTATCTATAAGACTAAATGATGATTATCTAAGAAAGGTTGCTGCTTTAACATTTTTAAGCATTTTGTAGAATCAAATCATCAAATGTGTGGTGTACAATCACCAGTATAATTATCACCTCAAATGAGATAATTATATAAATTAATTTTTTTTCATCACACTTAAAGCAATTTATCTACTTTAGTTAGCTCAAAAAAACAATAATAATATTGCTTATAACCAAACGGAAATACTTTTAATCAATAAAAAGCCAAATATTTTTCCAAAATCTGTTTCTTGTCTATTCTCAAGCCTTCTTAAATACCTATTTACAATCTTTTCTACTGCTTACATGGCAGGAATTCTGTAATTCTTATCACAGACAAAAACTTTAAAACCATTTAAATCCCTGAATATTCACAAGGTAAAAGGCTTTTGCCTGCATTAAATTTTTTAAGAGCAAGTTAAGCTAGTCATCTAAGTTATCTGGTGTATGCTAAGGGTAAGCCTATAATATTTGACTTATTCAGCATGGAAAAATTAAAAAATGCCTATCAGTTAGAGAGCGATGAGGTAATTAGCTCTTTAAAGACCGACCCCGATCAAGGGCTGTCCTCCAGTGAGGCAGAAAGCAGATTAAACGAATTTGGAAGAAATAAACTGAAAGAAGAAAAGAAAAAAAGCTTATTCCAGATTCTAATCGACCAGTTAAACAACCCGGTAATATACCTACTCCTCGCCGCGGTTACATTGTCTTTTGTTTTTGGAGACATAGCAGAAGCCATCGCCATTATAGTAGTAATTGTATTAAATACTGTAATTGGTTTTTGGATGGAACTACAAGCGATGCAGTCGATGGATGCACTGCAAAAAATGGATAAGCTAGTAGTAAACATCATTCGCGATGGACAAGAAAAACAGATAGATGCAGAAGAACTTGTTCCGGGAGATTTACTAGCAGTAGAAGCAGGTGACCTTATTCCTGCCGATTGCCGAATTATCTACAACGCTCAATTGAAAGTAGATGAATCTCCGCTTACTGGTGAGTCTATTCCTGTTGATAAAACTACCGAAAAAATTGAAGGAGACACTGGTATTGGCGACAGAAAAAACACTTTATATAAAGGTACAGCAGTAACCAACGGTAATGGTAAAGCCATTGTAGTAAACACTGGTATGGAAACCGAATTGGGTAATATCTCACAAATGGTAAGCGATGCAGGTAGTGAAGAAGTGCCTTTAAATAAGAAACTCGAAAAACTTAGTAAACACCTTATTTGGGCAACACTTGGCTTAGCGGCAGTATTCTTTGTTGTTGGCTGGATAAGCGGTGAAGACCCTTACGAACTTGTGCAAACCTCTATTGCTTGGACGATTGCGGCAATCCCAGAAGGTTTACCAATTGTAGCCAGTATTGCACTTGCTAGAGGTATGCTGAAACTCGCTAAGCAAAATGTAATTGTTAAGAAATTATCTGCTGTTGAAACCTTGGGAGAAACCACTGTAATCTTTACCGACAAAACGGGTACGCTTACACTCAATCAGCTTTCTGTAAACGCGGTAATGAGTCCAGAAAAAGATTACGATGTTACCAATGGCAAGAATGGCTATTCTGATGATGAAAATGTAAAGAAAATGCTTTCTATCGCTGTGTTATGTAATAATGCTAACATAGAAAACAGCAATGGGCACAATGGTTCAGATAATGGACATGATGGTGATGGAGAAGAAAAAGAGAAAGCAGATGGCGTTGGAGATCCTATAGAAATTGCCTCTTTGCTATACACTAAAAATGCAGATGAAGGCCGCTATCAGGAATTGATCAAGGCAGAAAAGATATTAGAAGACCCATTCGATTCTGATAAAATGATGATGGGTACAGCCCATGTGGTAAACGATGGAAAAGTGATGGTATCTGCAAAAGGTGCTACTGAAAAACTTCTTAGAGAATGTAACAGAATTCTTGCTCAGGGCAAAGAAGAAGCTTTAAGCGAAGAACAAAAGCAAGAGTGGATTGATAAAAACAACGAGCTTTCTGAAGATGGATTAAGAATATTGGCTTTTGCCTATAAAGATATGGACAACAAGCCGTCATCAGAAGATGAACTGCTAAATGACCTTACTTTTGCCGGATTAATCGGCTACATAGACCCTCCGAGAGAATCTGTTAAAGATGCGATTGACACTTGCCATAAGGCTGGAATCGAAGTAATTATGCTTACTGGTGACCATCCGGGAACAGCAAAAAATATTGCCACGCAGGTACACTTGGTTGATAAAGACGATACCAATGTTGTTCATGGCGAAGAGCTTTCAGATAATACTGATGAACATACCATTGTAGAATCTAAAGTATTCTCTAGAGTAGACCCATCTCAGAAACTGGCAATTATTGAAGCTTATCAAAAAGAAGGTCATATTGTTGGTATGACTGGTGATGGAGTAAACGATGCGCCTGCCTTGAAAAAAGCTGATATTGGTATTGCGATGGGTGATAAAGGTACGCAGGTTGCTCAAGAAGTTGCCGATATGGTCTTAAAAGATGATTCTTTTGAGTCGATAGTAACAGCGATAAAACAAGGTAGGGTTATCTTTAGCAACATTAGAAAGTTTATTATTTACCAACTTTCTTATCACTTGTCTGAGATTATCGTTATTGCATCGGTAAGTTTTTCACTGTTCTTTTTACCACTGTTACCATTACAGTTACTATTCCTGAATTTGATCTCGGATGTGTTCCCTGCACTGGCATTAGGTATTGGGCAAGGTAATCCGCATGTGATGAACAACAGACCTAATAGCAAACAGGAACCTATCATTACAAAAGAAAAATGGATAGCCATTGTGGTATATGCGGTAGTACTCGCACTTTGTGTAGGTGGAGCATATTTCTTCTCATATTTTAATTGGGATGCAGGTGAAGAAATTAGTAATAACGTAGCCTTCTTTACACTGGCTTTCTCTCAATTACTCCACGTATTAAACATGCGAGACGCAGACGAAAACATATTTGTGAATCAGGTAACTAAAAACAAATTTATCTGGATGGCACTGGCTTTCTGTTTTGCATGTATGGGAGCAGCGTATTTTATCCCTCAACTGGCAGAAATATTATCTATACAAGAATTAGAAGCTAAGTACTGGGGATTAATTGCTACTATGAGTGTGATGCCAATAGCAATTATACAGCTATTAAAAGCAGTAACTAAGAAATTATAAATTAATATTAACCTAACTATAACACTGAAGCTATGAAAAATCAATTGATTAAAAGTTTGACAGATTGTATTGAAGCCTGCGGAAATTGTGCAGCTTCTTGCCTAAGAGAATTTAATGTAAAAGATATGACAGACTGCATCCAAACAGATGTAGACTGCCAAGAGATTTGTACAACTACACTGGCTTTTATTACCAGAGGTTCTTCCAACTCTGAGACATTATTAAAAGCTTGTATCGAGATTTGTAAATCTTGTGAAAAAGAATGTAGAAACCACGAAATGGATCACTGCCAGCATTGTGCAGATGCATGTCGTGCCTGTTACGAAGCTTGTGAAGCAAACCTTTCTGTAGCAGCATAAGCGAAATATAAAGCAAACAAAAAGCCTCTGAATGAAAATTCAGAGGCTTTTTAATTTATAAATATAAAACTTAGCTAAACTGCTTGTTCAATATACCTTTTCTTTCGTGATATACTTTAATGATCAATTCACCGAAAAGTGTGTTAGCCCATGCAAACCAAGATCTGTTAAAATCAGTCGGATCGTCTTTATGGAAAGCTTCATGCATAAAACCAGTTCCAGCATGAGTTTTCTTTAACATGGTAATACATTTTATAATTTCCTCATCGTCTTCACTAGTCATCGCTCTAAGGATAATTCCCATTGGCCAGATTTTCTCCTTACCAGTGTGCGGGCTTGCTTGTCCTTCGGCAGCTTTTCCTGTTAGGTAATAAGGATTGCTATCGCTTAATAAGAAGTTTCTCGTGTTTTTATAAACTGTATCAGAAGTTTCAACTGCTCCTAAATAGTTTAAAGACATTAATGAAGGCACGTTGGCATCATCCATATAAGATTTGTTACCAAAACCATCTACTTCGTAAGCATATATTTTTCCGAAATCTAAATGCTCAGAAACTGCATATTTTTGAATTGCTGCGTCTACTTCATCAGCGAAATCTGCACATTCTTTAGAGAATTTATCATCTTTCAATTCCTTCTTGTAAATGTTAGATAACTGGCGTAGAGAAACTACAGCAAACACATTTGAAGGAATTAAGAACGGCAACATAGTCGCATCATCAGACGGACGGAACATTGAAGCAATTAAACCAACTGGTTTTAATGGTCTACCTGTACCAGAGAATACTGGTGAATCGATCATATAAGAAGTTACTCTTTCGAATCTGTAAGGAGAAGTACCATCTTTTCTTTGCTCTGTACGAAGGGTTTTTACCAACAAACGCATCGCTTTGTCCCAGTCTTTATCGAAAATGCTGGTATCGCCAGTACTTTCGTAATATTGGTTAGCCAATCTCACTACATAGCAAAGCGAGTCAATTTCCCACTTTCTCTCATGTACACCCGGAATCGGACTTGGCTTATCACTTTCCCACTCAGATCTTTTTGATAAATCTTTATAGAAAGCATTGGCATAAGGGTCTTTTAACACACATTTTACTTGTCTGTTAACTAAACCTTTTACCAGATTTCTAATTTTTTCGTCTTTTTCAATCAATGGAATGTATGGCCAAACCTGCGCAGTAGAATCTCTCAACCACATAGCATCGATATCTCCTGTAATAATAAAGGTATCTGGTTTTCCATCAATCACTTCGTAATCAACAGTAGTATCTATGGTGTTTGGATAACAGTTTTCAAACATCCAAGCTACTTCTTTATCTTTAATAGCAGCTTTTACTTCTTTTATAAGTGATTCTACCCCTTCACTTTTAAAAGTTCTGTCAGACTCTGCCGGTCTGTTTGATTTAAAATCTTTTAATGGATTAATTCCTGCTAACATGCCCAAAGCATTCGCATTACTAGATAATACTGTAAGCCCGCCCAGCGCCAGACCATTGTTTTTTAAAAACTTTCTTCTGTCCATTTTATAATTTGTTATGTGAGTCTAGTAGTTGAAGTTTTTACACTTATCCCAACAAATCTATGTAGTAGAATTGATAATAAAAATTATAGCAAATTGGTAAAAACACCCTCTATTTAACAGTAAACATAATAACAAGTTTCTTTTCACCCTCTCTCACAAGTCGATTTTGAGGTATTTTATCACCGCTTCGTCTCCTTGTAATGCATTTTCGGGGAGTGGATGTTCCTTGTTAAACACCTTTAAATCTTCTTCAGGTAATACTGTTACGAAATCTTCTTGATAGCTTTCTGTATATGGTAGTTTTCCCAAGCTCAAACCCAGAAAACGCGCTAAAAAGTTATAGGCAGCAGTTCGCTTGTTATAACCGTAGTCGTGTCTTTCTGTAGGAAAATGTGCATTAGCTACCTTATTTTCTGCATTATACACGGCATATACTTTTTGTATGTAAGGAAATTCTACTTGCGGTGTGTTGGCTGTCCAGTCGGCACCATCTGAAATAAGCAACAAAGGTCTTGGTGCACAAAGCGCAGCAACTTCCACATTGTTCGTTTGGAAACCTTTGCTTTTATGAATCGGCATACCGCTCTCACAAACACAACCACCAAAGAAATGAGCCGAAACTTGTACAACTGGCACAGCCACTTTGATGCGATCGTCTATGGCTGAGTAAACAAAAGTTTGGGTTCCTCCACCCGACTCGCCTGTCATGCCTATTTTTTCTGGGTCTACATCTGGCCTTGAAAGCAAATACTCTAAAACCCTTTTGCTATTCCATGTTTGCAGCAATAAAGCAATAGGCATTTTATGATTTATTTGTTGGCTTTCGCCATAACCAACCATATCGTAGGCAAAAACTATGGCACCCATTCTTGCCAAAGCTGCCGCCTTTATTTGTACATAAGCTTTATAGCGAGGGTCAGTGCCATGCCCATGAGGTGTGAGCACTGCGGCATATTTATCTTTCTTTTCTAAAGGCCTGTAAAGATTACCAGTGATGTAAAAACCGGGGAAACTTTCGATAGCAATGTTCTCTACAATGTAGCCATCCATTTCTCTGGTACTGTGGATTACCGGATTAAAATTGCCTGTAATTTCTGGCATCTTATCCCATTGTAAACCATCTAAAATTCCTTGTTTTACTTTTGCTGCTCTCTTCTCCCACGAAGCCTTATCGCTCCATTCTGAAGCAAACTCTTTCATCATCAGGTTGGCTTCGTCTTCTGTCCAATACCTGCCCACACAGAGCATGTCGTTTTGCGCTTTTAACTGGATGCTCACGCATAAAAGCACAAACATCAAAATACTATTCATTTTCATAGTTTCAGTGATTCTATTTTTATTTCACCTTCAATTTAAAGAGATACAATTTATGAAAATTACCTAAGTATTCTGACAGTTTTTTAGGGGATTTTGGAGGAATTAATAGCAGAAATAAAAAAAGCTAAAACAGGTCGATGTCTGTCTTAGCTTTTGAGAATATGTATTTTGACTAATCGTAATTTAAAATTCTATTTTGAGTGTATCTCCCTCCAAAAACTTTTCTTTAGATTTTGTGATTTTCAGTTTTTGGCTGGCTGACATACCCAAAAGGATATTAGATTTATTTTCCTGCATTTTTCATTATTTTTCTGTGATCGTAATATCTATGTTATGTTCTCTACTTCTTCTTCTCAAGTCATCTATTAAATCATCAAATGTTGGTTTTTCACTCACAGTTTCATAACCATCTTCATACATATGATGAAACCTGAATGATAATGTTTTATTCTTACCTTTTTTATCTTTCAGCTTTATTGAAAGCTTATTCCGGCCGTAACTTAAATTCCTCAAGACTTTTATTTGAGACACATTATGGAACTCTATTCTATATGAAAAATAAGGGATTAAGGCTTTTTCAATATGTAAAGCATTTCTACTAACATCGATATTATGATTAGTATAAAATAGATATATAAAATATAGGACAAATGGGACAAGTAAACTGAAAATCCAATCTGCGAAGTTGGCTAGAATTAAAATAAAGATATGCCCACCAACTACTATTAGTATTATAATTTGAAGTAAAATCAGTTCTAAATAAGCAGTTTTATACTTCATTAAAAATTCTTTTTATGAGAAAAACAGTCTTTATAAATTTCAGAATAACTAGTTAACAGACTAATCTAACCCAATAAATTTCCTTTTACTTTAGCTAAATCGACACGATTGAAATAGGTATCGAGGTCTTCTATACCGGATATTGCTTGCTGTATTAATGATGATTGCACCTCGCCTTCGCTGAGCAGATATTCTTCTTCTACCACTTCTTTACTAATTCCCATAATGAGTAAAAGTGCTGCTACTACAATGCCTGTGCGGTCTTTACCCGACAAGCAGTGGATTAATACCGGATACCTGATCGCTGGATTTTCAAAGGTTTTGATAACATTGTTTAGCCAGACTCTCACTTCTTTTTGAGTGGTGTCATACTTTTCTACCTTGTTCTCCATTGGGAAATGGAAATAACCTGCATCAAACTCTGTGTAATCTGCCCTATTTCGCAAATTGATAATAGTATGAACCTCCGCAATTTCTTTATATTCTTTTACATAGTCTATACTTCCTCCTCTAAAAAATTTCCCTTCGGGTAGTTTTTGCTCATCTAGTATCAGATTGATGTAAGCACCAAAATCTCTAAAATTCACACATCCATCTGTATAGTCTAAGCCCATTTTTATTTTTTAAAATCGATCTCTTTTATAACTTTTCCTTTTGAATTAAGGTGATATTCGACTTTGGAGAAATCTCTTACAATGGCAATTCCATTTTCTAAACGGAAATCGTCTTCGCTTTCTAGTGTAACAAAGATGTCTCTTGCTGAAAAAGTCCAAATTATTCCCCCATCACCATTAAAATAGCTAAGCTGTATTTCTCCGTGTGTGACAAAATGATTATCCCATTTTATAATTGAAAAACAAGTAACATCATCTACCTGTAGTTTCCAATTTAATTTTAGGCTTTCTAGATCAAGAGAATAAACCTTGTTACACACACAAATTAGAATAACATTATTTTCTATCAGAAAAGAACTATCATGAACTGTTGTTGCGCCTCCTACTTCGCAGATAATTGCTGAACTCAATATTACCTTTTCATTCTCACCCCAAATCCTAATGCCGATTTTACTCACGTAAGAGTAATTATTTTCATCAGCTAAATATTCATAATCGTAATTGGATGAATTATCCGAAGAAAGAGGAACAAAAGCCTGATCTTCGAATAATTCTATTACCTTATTTTCAAAGGATACTTTCATGCATTTGTCAATTATTACCCGCCAAACTCCATTTGAAAAGGTTTGATAAATCGCTCGTTTCTTGCGTAAACCGCAAATACTATTTTAGAAAAAGCATTCTCAAACTTTGCATCAATCACTTCTTTAAAGTAGCTGGCAATTTTTACCGGATCGTTTTGGAAGACACCACAACCCCATGCACCTAATACAATGGTTTTATGTTTGTGTTCCAAAGCAATGGCTAATACTTTTTCAATTCGCCTTTTCATCACGGTTTCTACTTCGGGCAATCTTTCTGATTCTCGGCTCTTCACTACTCCGCGATTTACAGCCGGTGCAGTAATTACCGCAGTGGTATACAAAGCATCTAGATTATTACCTGCTTCATCTTTGATGATGGGAATTGCTGGACTGTAAATCATGTAATCTGTATAAAAACAAGATTTGGTATTGCGGTTGGTTTGGTAGTATTCATCTGCTTTGAGTAGGCAATTGTACAAACCGGTTGATCTGGCAATACTTTCTTCTTGCGCTTGACTGCCACCTAAAAAACCTCCACCGGGATTTTTAGCCGAGGCAAAATTTAAACAAACTACATCTTCCTCTCCTTCTTTAATTAAGCGCCTTACTGCATCCAAAGTAGTTTCTCCGGTTACAGTAATTTGAGTACCCAATTCTGTAACCTGCTCTGCTGCTGATTGCCTTTTGGCAATTAAATTATCAGACATTTCTGGGGAATAGGTTACCGTATTTTCTTCTGCAAATTGCTGCTTAGTAGCTATGTCAATTCGCTCTCCATTGGCAGAAACAAAGAACCCTTGCGATAAAATCTCAAGGGTATCTTCTGCTATATTTTTTCTATTAATTCTTTCGCTCATTGTATATTTTATAATTCCACCTGCATTTCTTGGCCGGCTTCTAATGATACTTCTTTAGTTTGATCTCCATAGATCAATTTAGTTTTTGTTGCTTTAATAGATTTTAAAGTAAGGCTAGTTACTTTCATGTTTTCCCAAGTCATAGAAACTTCAAAACCTCCCCTTGCACAAACTCCTGAAACAGAACCAGTACTCCAAGCATCTGGCAAAGCTGGCAATAATCTAATCTCTTCTTCTGATGATTGCACTAACATTTCGAGAACTGCTGCCGAACCACCAAAATTACCATCAATCTGGAATGGTGGGTGAGCATCAAACAAGTTCGGATAAGTACCACCAGTTCTTGGTCTAGTAGTTTCTTTTTGGTCTGGATCAACATAGTTTAACAGTTCGCGGTACATTTTGTAAGCGCGATTTCCATCCCAAAGCCTCGCCCAAAGGTTAATTCTCCATCCTTTAGACCAACCCGTAGTTTCATCACCTTTAATCTCTAATGTTTTACGACTTGCCGCTGCCAATTCTGGTGTTTTGTCTGGCGAAATGTGGTGCCCTGGATACAAACCAAAAAGCTGCGATTGGTGGCGGTGCTTTGGGTCTTGATCTTCCCAATCGTAATACCATTCTTGTAAGTTGCCTTTTTTACCAACTTGGTAAGGATGCATTTCGGCAAGCGCTTGATTCATCTCTGCTCTAAACTCTTCATCAACTCCTAAAACCTCAGAAGCTTTAATAGTTTGCTCAAAACACTCGCGAATCATAGCAAGGTCTGCGGTAGAACCATATAAAGTGGCTCCTGTATATCCTTCTGAAGTAATATAAAGGTTTTCTGGTGAAGTTCCCGGTGCTGTTACAAGCTTACCTTCTTTATCTTTTACTAACCAATCGAGACTAAACTCTGCTGCTCCTTTTAATGCAGGATAACCATGCTCTTTTAAGAAATCGATGTCTTGTGTAAAAGTATAATGCTCCCACATGTGTGTGCTTATCCAAGTACCACCCATTACCCAGTTTGCCCAAACAGGATCACCTTGACCGAAATCGCCAACGGGGTTTGTCATCGCCCAAATGTCTGAGTTGTGAGCCAATGCCCAACCTCTCTCTACTCCATAAAATTCTCTAGCCGTTGCATTTCCTGTTACGGCTAAATTTTCAACAAACTCTAAAAGTGGCTGATGCATTTCTGAAAGATTAGCAGTTTCTGCCATCCAATAGTTTTCTTCTACATTGATGTTAGTAGTATAATTACTACTCCAAGGCGGTCTCATATACGGATTCCAGATACCTTGCAAGTTTGCCGGAACACCTTCGGTTCTAGAGCTTGCAATAAGCAAATAGCGACCGTATTGGAAATACAGCTCTTCTAAACCTTTGTCATCTTTTCCATCAGCATAGCGAAGTAAACGCTCATCTGTTGGTAAATCAGTTACTTCACTTTCGCCCAAATCAATAGTCAATCTGTTATAGAATTTTTGATAATCGCTTAGGTGATTGCTCTTTAAATCATCAAAAGATTTTGACGAAGCTTTTATCAACTGGTTTTCAGCAAGCGATTTATTGTCTTTTCCTTCCGTAGCCGGATTTTTATCAAAACCATTAAAACTCGTAGCTATTGAGACATATACAATCGCTTCTGTTCCACCTTTTAAAACTAAACTGCTATCTGTTTCGGATACTTCTCCATCTGTAGATTTCAATTCGAATGATGTAGTAAAACGCGTTCCTCTGTTTTCATCAAACATCACCGCATTTGGCATATCTCCACGATAACTTGGCTCTGCGTGGTAAGGTGCATAACCATTTACTTCCATTATCTTGCTTGCGGCTGTAATCTTATATTTTAGTTGGCTATCGAAATTAACAGCAAAATCTAGTGCGCCTTCTTTGCTACTGTTTAGTTTGATAACCATTATCTTATCTGGATTCGAAATAAAGTATTCACGTGTGTACTTTACTCCATCCACCTCATAAGTTACTTTAGAAATTGCCTCGCCCAGATCAAGTTCACGGTGATAACTCGTAGGTTCACTCGCATGATCGAACTTCAAATACATGGTTCCCAAAGGAGCATAAGACTCAGAAAATTCGCCTTGTACATTTCTATAGAGAGAATCTGCCAGTTTGTAATTCTCGTTAAACAATGCTTCTCTAATGGCAGGAATGTATTTATGCGCATCAGGATTCATGTTCGGTTCCACTGGTTCACCTGACCAAAGCGTTGCAT
Source organism: Thalassovita sp. (assembly GCA_002729595.1). Lineage (GTDB taxonomy): Bacteria > Bacteroidota > Bacteroidia > Cytophagales > Flammeovirgaceae > Chondrinema. The sequence goes on from PBYL01000272.1 coordinate 22,307, forward strand.
CATTCAGATAAATCATATCAGAGTTTACACCTCCAAAAACCGAGGCGCCCATTTTGCCATTTCCCAGCACAAGTGTTTCTTCAAAATATTCGGCGGGCTTCTTATACCACATAATTCTCTCTGATGTGGCAGTGTTACTTGGTGTTTCTTTTTCTGTTGGTTGGCAACTGTACAAACTAGCCAAAGACGGTAATAACAGTAAAAGCAGTAGTTGTTTTAAAGTGTTAGTTTTTCTATCCATAGTCCATTTATATAATTTACACGATTTGTTGTTTTAGTCGGATTTTTAAAAATTCTGCTAATTGTAAAGTGTAATCTATCTTGAGCATTAAATTTACTACATTCATATTAGTAAAAAATATAATTATGCTTTTAAACCGCTACATCTATCACATTACGAGCTTACTTCTACTATTAACACACTTGGGTTATTCTCAAGGAAAACTAGCAGATTACAAGCGCGCTATCTCTCTAGATACATTATTTAGAAACAAGACTTACAATGACCCTTACTCCATAAAATGGCTGCCAGAACAGAAAATATTTTGGTATATCAATCCAGTTAAAGGAGGTCATGAATACATGATTGTAAATGCAGAAACTCAAAACCAACAATTGGCATTCGATCATGAAAAAGTAGCTGAAAAGCTCACAGAACTATTAGGTAGACCTTTCGAAGCTAAAAATCTCGATTTAAAAGATTTTCAAATTGATGCGAAACAATCGGCAATCACTTATACTATAGATTCTGCCAGTATTCGCACAGACCTTAATTCCGATACTTATGCCACCGATATTGCTGAAATTAAAGTTGAGAAAAAACGAGATCGCAGATATTGGGGCGCAGGTAGAGATGAAACAGACCTTGAGTTTGTAAATTCTCCAGACGATAACTGGAAGGCCTACATCGAAGAATACAATGTGTATGTAGAGCATCTTAAAACTGGTAAAAAAACTCAGTTGAGTTACGATGGTACTGCTGGTTGTTTTTATTCTTCTTATATACAATGGTCGCCAGATAGCAAAAAGCTAATGGCCTATAAATATACACCTAGCGAAGACAGTAAAATCTATTTTGTAGAGTCTTCTCCTGCACATCAGCTTCAGCCAGTTTTGCATACCAGAGATTATTTGAAACCCGGTGATATGGTGGCGCAAAAAAGCCCACAGCTATTTTTGGTTGATGAAATGAAGCATGTTGAAATAGATGATGCTGGCATTCAAGATCAGTTTTCTTTAGGTTCTATAAGATGGAAAGAAGATAGCAAAGCTTTCACATTTGAGTACAATCAACGCGGGCACCAAAATTATAAAGTGATTGAGGTTGATGAAAAAGGCGTTTCGCGCACACTCATTCATGAACACAGCGATACATTTATAGACTACAGTGGCAAGAAGTTTCGACACGATGTTGAAAATGCTAAAGAAATTATCTGGGCTTCGGAAAGAGACGGATGGAATCATTTGTATCTATTCGATTCTGAAACTGGTGCTGTAAAAAATCAAATTACGATTGGTGAGTGGGTTGTAAGAGATGTGGTGCATGTAGATGATGAGACTAGAGAAATAATTTTTACTGCCAGTGGAATGAATAAAGGCCAAGACCCTTACTTTATTCACTATTACAAAATTGGTTTTGATGGAAAAAACTTGGTAAAACTCACCAAAGAAGATGGCAACCACCAAGCTTGGTTTTCAGAAGATTATTCCATGTTTGTTGATAAGTATTCTAAGATAGATGAGCCATCAACAACTGTTTTGAGAAATAGTAAAAATGGCAAAATTGAAATGGAGCTTCAAAAAGCAGACATTAGTGATTTACTAAAAACCGGATGGAAAGCACCAGAAGTTTTTACAAACAAAGCCAGAGATAATAAAACTGATATTTGGGGAATAATAGTAAGACCCACCAATTTTGACCCGAATAAAACTTATCCTGTAATAGAATACATTTATGCAGGTCCTCATAGCTCTTTTGTACCGAAAGATTTTAGACCTTATTTATGGTCTATGCACAGCATTGCCGAACTTGGTTTTATTGTAGTACAACTAGATGGCATGGGGACTTCTAATAGATCAAAAGCATTTCACGATGTTTGTTACCAAAACCTGAAAGATGCTGGCTTCCCTGATAGAAAACTGTGGATAAAAGCGGCTGCAAAAAAATATCCTTATATGGACGCTGAAAATGTGGGCATCTTCGGTACTTCTGCCGGTGGACAAAGCTCAACGGGTGCTTTAGTTTTTAATTCAGACTTTTACGATGTGGCTGTTTCTTCTTGTGGTTGCCACGATAACCGCATGGATAAAATCTGGTGGAATGAGCAATGGATGGGTAAAATCGGCCCTCATTATGCAGCCTCTTCTAATGTGGTAAATGCTCACCAGATGCAAGGTAACTTAATGTTGATTTTGGGTGAAGTGGATGATAATGTAGACCCTGCCAGCACCATGCAATTAGCCGATGCCTTAATTAAAGCTAATAAAGAATTTGAGTTGGTAGTAATTCCGGGATATAACCACACCAGTGGCGGTGAATATGGCGAAAGAAAAAGGAAAGACTTCTTTGTAAAACACTTGTTACATGTCGATCCCCCTACTTGGAATTTAATTTATGAAGACAAAAAATTAGAGAAGTAAAACAAAAAAGGCTTGTTGATGATTCTCAACAAGCCTTTTTTCATTCATTATTATGCTTAAGAATCAGAAGTTTTTTTCAAGTTATCTAATACACTTTTCTTCACTTTCAACACAGTTCCGTGTCTGGTTCCATCCGGAAAATGTACTTTATCTGAAATATCTTCCCAATTTTTTAAATCTGTAGAAATAATCGCACCCATGCTGTGATTGGTATATTTATCAAAATAAATCACCCAGCCTTCTGGTAATTTAATTGAAGTAGGTCCTTCTACCCAGTTTACAGAAATAGGCTCAGAAGCTTGTGAATAATTTCCGGTTAACTCATTACTTGTAGCGATTCTAATATTTTTCTCCGGTTCAGGAAACTTCGTTTCGTCTTTTAAAAACATCACATACTTGCCATCTATCTTTTGTATGGTTACATCAATTACATTAAAACCTTGATCGTAGAGTAATTCAGTATCTGAAAAAGTATCGAAGTCTTTGGTGGTGGTGTAATACATACGGTGATTGTATTTATCATCTCCTGTTGAATCTGTTTCTGCAAATTTTCCGGGAATTGTGGTTGCCCAATAAATCATATATTCTTTGGATGCCTCATCATAAAAAAGCTCTGGTGCCCAGCAATTTCTCGCTTCAGGTTCGTGAGCCATTACAGGAATAAACTTTTGCTCAGACCAATTGATTAAATCTTCTGAACTGGCATATCCAATTCCTTTATCTTGCCAGCTTACCGTCCAAACCATATGGAATTTTCCATCAGCTCCTTTAATAACACAAGGGTCACGCATCAACTTATCTTGGCTAACTGTTGGGGTTAAATAAGATTCATTATTATTCAAAGCTGTCCAGTTGTAACCATCTTCACTATAAGCTAAGTGCAATCCATCTTCTCCATTATTCTGGAAAAAGGAAAACATGTAGACTTCTGGCTCTTCTTCTTTATGCTCTTGCTTACAAGCACTAAAAAGTATGGTAATTATAAAGTATAGAAAAGAAATTTGTGTAAGGCGGGATTGAACTAAGTCTCTTATCATTTTCAGGAAGTATTGTTAAGTTTATAATCTATTGATACAGCCTAACAAACTTAATAAATTACTTTGTTTAAGTGTTTCAAAATCGCCGAATCTACTTGATATAAGCTGAGTATTTTGTAAATTCACTTGTGAGGCATGGCTCCTTACATATCAAATAATAAAGTGTACGACATTAATTATTTGATGATGCTTCAACTATTAAAAACACCTAGCCATGCTGTAGGTTAATCCAATTTTCAGCTAGCAATCAAGCTCAAAAAATTTTATTGCCTTTTTTTAATTTTCTGCTTCTTTTATAGCATAATTCAAATATTTTTTGTGTAAATTTTAAGAAACAGTGATTATCTATTCATTCTTCAATTATCAACTAACTAACATAAAATTCTTTACCAAAACATCGAATACATGATAAACTATACAATTGAGAATGATTTAAGTGTAGGCGAATTTAAAACTGTACTTATAAATTCTAACCTAGGTACCAGGCGGCCTGTAAATGATATAGCTCGGCTAGAAAAAATGCTAGAGCACGGCAATCTCGTAGTAACTGCACGATTAAATGAAAAGTTAATTGGTGTGGCAAGGGCACTCACAGATTTTTCTTATTGCACATATCTTTCTGATTTAGCAGTTGATGAAAATTATCAAAGAAATGGTGTTGGCACCGAACTGATTAGGCAAGTAAAATTGGCCGCGCCAACTGCTAAACTCATTATTCTTTCTGCACCTGCAGCAATTAGTTATTATCCTAAAATAGGTTTCTCAAGACACGAATATTGTTTCTTTCTAGATGATCTGAACAATTTAAAATGATAATCTTATGGATATATAAGTACTTTTTCACCTATAGATAAGATGATCAAATTTGATTTACTAATATTTCTAAGAAGTTTAAGAAAGCGATCAGTTAACACGATTATAAACTTAACAGGACTTAGTGCTGGCATTACCTGTGTGTTGCTCATTGCTGTGTATCTTAAGCACGAACTCAGCTTTGATCAACATCAAAAAAACAAAAATCGAATCTATAGAATGGCATTGAACATGACTACAAACTCTGGTAGTGATGTTCATACCGCTGATAACTTTCCGGGATTAGCACCATTACTCAACACTGACTTTCCTGAAGTTGAAAAAGCTACACGCATTTACCCTTATAAAGGTGATGTACAGGTTAATTATCAATCTGGAAAAAATCCGGTATTTAAAGGTGATTATATCTACAGAACTGAGCCAGAAATATTTGAAGTTTTTGATCATCAATTTATCATCGGGAATCCCAAACAGGTACTGAGTGAGCCTAGAAGTATAGTACTTACAGAATCTTTAGCCAAAAAATATTTTGGAGAACACAATCCATTAAATAAATCTCTCACCATAGATAATGCTACTTATAAAGTTACAGGCCTCATAAGAGACTTACCCAAAGCATCTGATTTATATTATGAGGCTTTACTATCTTATGATTTTAGTGACTTAAATAATGACTGGGGAAATATTGAAGGCTTTACTTATGTGCTATTTAAGAAAGGTTTTAACATTGAAATTTTCCAAAAAAGGCTCGATAAAATAGTAAAAGAAAAGACTGATGCCTTTGTAATGAGAGATTATAAACTCAACAGTAAAATACACATTTTCCCTCAAGCTTTATCTCATATACATTTCGAAAAATCTTTACTTTCAGACACACCAAAAGGCAACCTTGCTTACATCAATATTTTGAAAATTTTGGGTCTTGTAATTTTCCTAGTAGTTGTTTTTAACTATGGAAATTATACTGCTTCTTATTACACAGAAAGAATAAAAGATGTAAGTATTAGAAAATACTTTGGCGCAAGTCGAATACGAATTTTATTAAAAACCACTATAGAAATGTCGCTCATTTCAGCTTTAGTGATTTTAATTTCAGTTATACTTTACAGTTATTTTGCTCCTTTTGTAAATGAGCTTACCAACAATGCTATTTCTACAAAGTCTCTTCTACAATCAGAAATTCTATTCGTAATTGCGATACTATTACTAATAACAACTGCTATCTCACTATTATACCCAATTGCATATTTGGTAAATATTAAACCGAGAAAGGGCTTAACAGGAGTTATTAGCATAAAAGGAAATAATAATCTAAGAAGAGGATTAATGGGCATTCAGTTTTTCTGTACTGCTATTATGATTTTCTTCACACTCACAGTTTTTCAACAACTTCGATTTCTAGAAAACAAGAATCTTGGTTTCAACTCAAATCAAATTTTGGTTATCAATATTCCTGAGTTAAGCCTAAATGATAGTAAAACTCAGGTATTAAAAGCAGAACTCAATCAATTAAATTCGGTTGAAAAAGTTTCTGTTGTGGTTCAAAATGCATATCCCGGTAACAGAAATATTAATTACCAATATGGTTGGCTATTAACTAATGAGGAGAAAATAGAAGCTAACTTCAATCTCTTTGAAGTAGATGAAAACTTTACTTCTTTACTAGACATTGAGCTGACGAATGGAAATCAATTTACAAATCCTCCAAGCTATCACGATGGCTTTATTCATGCACAAGCTTATGTGAATGAAGCATTTGTGAGAAAATTGGGATTACTGTCTACAGAAAAAGCAATTGGCAAGATCGTTTATGCCTTCGATTATCAATTTGAAATTATTGATGTGGTTAAAGATTTCCATTATGAGGGGATTCATCAAAGTATTAAACCTCTGTTGATTTATAACAATAATGAGATTGGAATATCTCCAAAAAGCATTTTAGCAGAAATAAACACTAAAGAGGGATTAGCTGAGGTAATCAATACTTGCAAGAAATTTAATTTTTCTGCTAGTTTCGAATACAAATTTCTGGATGAAGAATTCGAGAAGTTATTCCAACAAGAAAGAACTATAGGAAGCATAACTTATATTTTCTGCATCATATCTATCATTCTGGCAAGTATTGGGCTTTATGCTGTTTCAAGTCTTTTTCTTGTACAAAAAACCAAAGAAATTGGCATACGAAAAGTGCTTGGCGCAGGAAGTTTTTCTATAACTACTCTCCTATCTAAAGAGCTATTTTTGATGGTAGTAATTGCATTTCTATTATCAATTCCATTCTCTTGGTTTCAAAGTAATCTATGGCTTGAGAAGTTTACTTACAAGATTGAAGTTAGTTGGTTGCTATTTGTTTCTTCTGGAATGATACTCATCTTAATTTCTATTATAGGAATTATAAATAACTTGATAAAAGGCATAAATTTAAGGCCAGTTGAACTTTTAAGGGATTGTTAATAAAAGCCATCAGAAGTTATCAACATTTTTCAAAAGTTATCAACACACAAAAAATGAGCACTAGAAGCCTCAAAATCGATGAAAAGGCACATTTATAAGAGAGTTATCAACACTCGAAAAAGTTATCAACACTACTAACAGGCAAATGTTGATAACTTTTTTTCATTTTTTTAAGATCACATTTTTTATTCAAAATGAAGCTTGCAAATACCGAATTTGAAATAATTGAAGCAGAAAATAACATTCAATATCAGTCAGCCATCGAACTTTTTAAAGAATATGCAAGTGAGCTGGGTTTTGATTTAAGTTTTCAAAATTTTGATAAAGAGCTCCATAATTTAAACACCATGTATGGCAGACCAAATGGTTGTCTTTTATTAGTAAGAAACAAGCAAAATATAATTATTGGATGTGCAGGTATAAGAAGGTTTGAAAATGACATTTGCGAACTAAAACGCATGTTTATTAAGAAAGATGGCAGAGGTTTAGGTATTGGAAAAGCTTTACTTGAAAAAGCTATAGATGTTGCCAAAGAAATTAACTATGCATTTATAAGATTAGATACTATTGCAAGCATGCAAACTGCAATTAAATTATATACACAAGCTGGTTTTGTAGAAATTGGTCCTTATAGATATAATCCAATCGAAGGGGCTCGCTATTTCGAGAAAAAATTAAGTTAAAAAAGAAAAAGCCTGAGTAAAACTCAGGCTTCTTTTGCTTCTATCTCTTCTTTTTCTAAAGTAAAAACCGTTATTTCTGGCCTTACATTAAATCTAACTGGATAAGAGCACCCCAGTGCTCTGTTGATGTACATATATCTGCCATCATGTAAGTCATACTTGCCTGCTACATATTCTCTATTTTGCACAGGTAATACTGGCGGTGGTAAAAATGGTGGTTTGCATTGCCCACCATGTGTGTGTCCAGACAATATCCATCCTTTGTAACCATTCCAAACTGGCAAATCGGCTACATCAGGATTGTGACATAAAACCAAATTAGCCTCACTATGATTGATTTTAGTTGTTACTTTTTCAGGATAAAAGTTTGTACCCCATAAATCATCTATACCAATAATATTTAATCCACTCGCATGCTCTTGGCTGTTTCTAAGCACTTTGATCCCTACATTTTCTAAAGCTGTAGTGACTTGAACTGCCACATGTGGCTCTTTATATCTGTGGCCATAATCGTGATTACCTAAAATACCAAAAGTACCTAGCTCACCTTTAGCCACATACTTAAATACCCTGTTTAGCTGATCTATCTGCTTAGAAGTTCTATAAGAAACAAAATCACCAGTGTAAACCACAAAGTCTGGCTTCATCTTTTTCACTTGCTTAAATGAACTGATGATGTAATTCCAATCGAACTCGTCACCAATATGGATATCACTTATTTGTACTAATTTCTTACCTACCAAATTGTCTGGCAAATTCCTTATAGGCATAGGAAGTTTTACATATTCAACCCAATAGGGCTCAATACTAAATGTATAAAAACCAGTAGTCAATCCTACTAAGCCTAAACCAGTAAAATTCTTTATAAAAGATCTTCTTTTCAATGGACTATCTTTTTAAATTCTAGAAAACATGTTTGTATTGATTTAGTAGCTCCGAATGGAGTTATACTTAGATAATATGGATGATGAACCTGATTATTAATTCATATTTACTGTGGAAGTAAACTGTATTTCAAATTTACTACGGAGATTATTTAAAATCCCTTTTTTAAATACTTTTAACACTTATGAGCTATTAGAGTTTCATATAATTCGAAATTTACAATTAATTAAAGTTGCTTATTTCTTTCTCCAATTTGCTACACCAGTCTGCATCATCTTTCTTTATAATAATCGCATTAAACTGATATCTTTCACCTTCTATTCCCACGCCTACAGAATCATCTATATGAACGTCTATTCCAAAAGCTGGTGGATATTTAGTGGCATAAACTTTTGCTTTAGAAATCTCTTTTCTGTTCAATTTTTCATTAATGATAAAATCAAGATGAAAACCATACGAATAAAACTGAAACCAGATTTTGCTTTTACTTCTATAAGAGGTTGTATAAACACCAATGGTATGACCTTGCGATTTAAGTTTTCTTAAAAGCTTGATGGTATCTTTTCTAATAAATTCAACTCCGAAAAGCTTTTGTAATAATGTTTTGTCTTCTGTTGGGAACTCCTCTCTATTGGCAGGAATAAGTGTATCATCTAAATCAAATGAGATTTTCATGTGCAATAACTTTCAAAATCTCCCCACAAAAAAAGGGACTATTCAGTCCCTTTAAGGTTTTTTAAATGATATCTTCAATCTGAGGTGGTTCAAACTTCTTTACCTTAAGTGATGAACCTGAGTCTGAAAGAACAATAATTTCTTCTCCTTTATTAATAAAATCTCCTCTTGTAGATGCATCATACATTTGATCTTCTATCATCACTTTACCACTTGGCCTTAAAACAGTATGTGCAACTCCGGTTAAACCCACCATATCATTTTCGTGAATGCTAGATGTATATCCATCCTTTTTATCTAAAGTTTCTTGTAAAGCTACTCTTTTAAAAATAGCACTGTCTGCCATTCTCGAAGCCCCGAAGAACATTAAAACAATGGCTCCAATTGCTCCGCTTAACGTAGCTATCAATGCATTTCTTAAAGCTCCAGTATTTACAAAAGTAAAATCGAAATTATCATTATCGATCATCATCAGTGCCAAACCTCCAAGTGTCAATATAATACCTGAAATACCAGCAATACCAAAACCAGGAATTACAAATACTTCTGCACCAATTAATATGATACCTACTATAAATACAATTAGCTCCCACTTTTCTGCCAAACCATTTAAATAATATGGTGTAAAATATAGAACCGCAGCAATAATGGCAGCTAAGATTGGGAAACCAACACCTGGAGTCTGAAGCTCGAAATAAATCCCACCAAGCATTATTAAAATAAGAATGCCACTAATA
>PBYL01000273.1 GCA_002729595.1 Thalassovita sp.
CAGACTTTCCCAAGTACCCCTTTCGATTCAAAGTAGGAAGCAAACTACCACCAACTACTGTTGCAGGCGAGTCTTTCACAAAGGAAGATGCCAAATATTCAGAAATTGAGACGGTATATATAGAGGATTGGTTTTTTGCAAAAAATGGAACCCGGGAATTAAACGAACAATGCCTTTATATGGATCAATACGGTTATGTCATTAGCCTGATTTGGTTTGATTGATTTAGTTAAGCTTATATATGTCTAAATAAATGAATAATGAATTTCGAGGATTTTGAACTTCTTGCTAAGAAGCATTTAGAAAAGCTATTAAGAAATGACTTAAGAGGCAAGGTCAAAATTGAGCATCGAAAAAAGCTTATTTCTGAAGCCGGTAACCGCTATGAGATTGATCTATCTTATGATTTTGAAATCGGCAATGCACACTACCTCACTTTAGTGGAATGCAAACAATGGAATTCTAACGTGACCCGAGAAAAAATCGGCCACTTTAAGTCGGTATTGGTGGAACTTAAGGCCCATAAAGGTATTGTGATTACCACAAAGGGATTTCAAAAAGGGGCCATTGAATTCGCTAAAACCAATGGGATTGGGTTATTCAAAATATCCAATGACGACCAATTTGAAATGATTTCTCATTTTGTAGGCAATATTGAAGCTCTAGAATCACATTTGTTGAAAGTTGAAGACTTCAGCCCAAAATCAAAGACTTATTGTAACGGATTATTTTATCCATCCGATATTTTCGATTTTATCGAGAGAAGGTATGGAAAAGAAATCGCTGCATTCCTAATATCTGAAAACGAATCTCCGAGTGCCTCAGTGGTAAGCAAGCTCAGCGAATTGGGCTACGATTGGAATGTCGAATATGAAATTATTGAGACTGCTGGCCTGCATGCGAAATTGAGTAATGAAACTTTGTCGAGGATACTCAATATGAAAATTATGATAACTGGCACTGGTATTTAGATTTTTAATGGACTATTTAAAGCTATTTTGAAGTTCTTATAAATAGTCTTGGCAAGTTCAATTTTTTCTAGACCTAGGATCGAAGCAATATTTTCTATGGTGCTTTGAATATACAATGGTGAGTTATCATTATTATTCAGTTTAATAAATGGTCCATCTGACTCTGTTAAAAGACGGATTATTGGGATGTGTTTTATTATTTTTTGTCCATTTTTAGATCGGCACATCGCACTATTTATAGAGAAATAGAAGCCACTGGATATAGCTCTGTCAAGATTTTGTAAGCTTCCTGAATACCAATGCAAAATAACCTTACCGGGAAATTTTTCTCCAATTCTGTCTATTACCTCCGCTTCACTTCCCCGTGAATGTATCGTTAATATTTTATTCCCAGCCTCTTGAGCTAATTTTACTACCTCATCGAAAACTTTCAACTGGGCATCACGGGATGCCGATGAGCATTTTTTTATATTGTCTAATCCCACTTCACCTATATAACGAGTTTCATGAATCAAATGCTTAAAAAGTGACAATTCTCGTATTCGTTGTTCTGCAAGTTCGGGATGTAGACCTATAGCGGGTCGGACATATTTCTTATTTTCAGTAATCTTTTTGGTATAGTGAAAAACAGAAGGGGTATTGGTGACTGCAATCGTATAAATCTTCTGTTTTTCAATTTTTTCCAGAATACTTATCGGATCGTTAATCAAATCTAAATGGAAATGGGTGTCAATCAGGTTCATGATTGAGCATTTAGAAAGTTATCTACTTCTTTCATCCCCCGATCGTAAATCCCAATGTACTTGGATAAATCTATTTTTTTATTGGGAAGCGGTCCGGATCGAAGAACATGAAATGAAAGATTTGGCTTATTATTTTTCAGACGACTTAATGCCATCTGAAATGCCCGGTAATCGCGCCCTATATCGTCCGTGTAGGGAGGTTGAGTTTGATTGATCTTGAACACATAGTGATCATCTCTATCGAGATTTGCATGTTTTAATGCCGCACGTCTAATAATACAAGGCGTACAATAACCACAATGCTTTTCATCATTTTTGCGTGCAATATTGATATGGACAGCATTGGGATGAGCACATGATACTGTCTCGTTATAATATTTCTCTATTAGGGCTCGGTTTTTTGAATTTTTAATCATTTCACCTTTGGTCAAAAACTGGTAAGGATTAATTATTTCATTTCCTACTCCAATAGTTTTCAATACTTTACCCAGGGTATTTAAGAAATGCGGATGTGTGGTGCGTGTGCTTGAACTACCTATCCTTGAGGATGTTAGTGGGATATTTAATGAAATTAAGCCGTTTTCAGGTATATAAAGCGGGATTTCATTACCATAAGCACTAGCTACTGCAATGCCCAATCCTATGAATAATATTGATCTTGCCCGAGAACTAGACTCTTTTCCGTATTTATTGTGTTTCTGAACCGGTTGGGCATTAAAAAGAAATTCTTCAATATGTTTATCAGAATACTCTTTTCTTAATGTTTGAATTAAGCTCTCTTGAGCTGAATTTTCATAACCTTGCGATTTATGATGCCCTACCACAGCTATGTCATTTCCCTCCGCCAAAAGATCTGTTACTCCAATAAATGAATCTAGACCGCCCGAAAGCAGTGATACTTTTGATACTGTTTTTACAACATGCGCATTGTCATTTTTTTCCTTAGCAGATCGCTTTCTCAGAAATATTTCCCAATAATCGCCAGTTAAAAAATTTAGTGCATTTTGCAAGTCTTCTAATGCTGTCTGCCATTTTTCATGATCCACTACTGGTAGATACAATTTGAAATATCGGCTCCAGTTGTCAAATCCATAAGTATCACGAGAAACTAGTTGATCCGCAGTGTATACTGATACTGCTGCATTCAGTAATTCCAATGCTTCATCCGATGGAGTTAGTTTTTTTTGCTCAAAAATCCGGTAGATATTTTCTGAGAGGGTTTTATCCGATTGATGGGCATCTTCGGCCGGAATGAAAATATTCTTCTCATGAGTCGATTCTGATACCGTAAACTTGTCTTCCGCACCGTCCCGGAATATTATATTGAATGCAATCATGATTCTAGGGTTTGATAAGCCTCATAAAATATATTTTCTATTAACTCCTTACCACTGCCTTCAGCAAAATCCATATTCAGGACATCTTGGTCTTCAAAATCATAGTCCACAGCCGCTTTAATATGCTCCTTCATCTCAGTCTCTTTTCTTGTAGCTTCTCCAGGGGTTAGACTATGCTTTTCAATGCATAAGCTCAACTCCTGTAACCACCGTTCGTAGATATAAGCTTTGACACTATCTAAGATGGCTTCTCGAATATCAGTTGCATTTAAAGCGTCTAATTTGCTTAGGTTATCATCAGCCAATTCATATTTATCATAAAGCATGTTAAGTGCATCGACGATAGCCTGCCGAGCATCGGCCTCTTCATTTGATGTACCTGTTGGAGCTATGGCATCAACTATTCCGGCAAACACGACACTGGCGGACTCACCAATTAAATCACCTAATCCTAGGTTCCTTAATGTCTGGTTAATACCGTCCCTGGCAACATTTCCAAGAAACCCACCAAATGCGGACACAGCTCTTTTCCCACTAGAGGAAGAGCGTGTTGCTTTTTTCGCACCCCCTAATGACCTCACATAAGATTTTGATGCATTTCTCACAGAGGAACCCGAACCTCCATTAACATAGCGGGATAACGAGTTTTTTGCACCCGCATAATTGCCGGAAAGTTTATCTTCCTCTGTAGTTTCAGAAGAATTTGTTTCATTTGATTTATCCTTTTCTTCTTCATTATCGGTTTGAATGTTATCTACTGAATCTTCGTCCGCCCAAGGAGGTAGCAGAGAAGGCCTTCCTTTTGGCCCACCGAATGAACTTGAGGTTCCCATGCTATTTGCTTTGTTTTATTCTACTCTTGGCAATCTTTGCCAAATCGCTATTTTCTTCATTTTCAGCCCATGCCTTAATTATTACCGCCCCATCTTGTTGATAATCTGTATTTTTTACAATGCTCAATAGCATTGTCACAATAGAACTCGGAATTATTTTTACTGGAAGGGGTTTTAAAAACGTGAGTAGTTGAGACAGTAGTTCTCCCCGTTCTTTTGTCCAGGAAAAAATTAGTTTAAAGTTGTTCATTGATCCATCGCTATCACTCTCTTGTAATAATTTTGTCTTTAGTTCCTCAAATATTGATGATGCATCAGAAGGGCTTAACGTAGATGCTTCTTGAAGAGCAGCCTTTTCAAATGCTTCACTTCCCGAGGTTAGCTTATGAAATATATCGAGCGCCTGAGAGCTCATTTGTTGCTTAATATTGGTTCCTGAATTCAGCCTGTCGCGAGAAAAATAAAAGTATGAGCTAAGGTCTACACCAGATAAATAAGGTTTTGCCTTTATCCAACTTTGTATCCAATCATCTTTAATCCAGATATCGATTTCGGCATTTGTTTTTGAAACATCATTTTCATTTTTTTCTTTTTGCCCATCGGCAACCAACTTTTTCTCCAACATCTGAATTTCTTTCGGCTTTCCTGATTGTTCTGCTTGAAATTGATGGAGTCGTATGAAAGTTTCTTTTTTGAAGTATTCAAGCAGCATCAATTTGGCCAATATCCGCATTTCCAGAGTGATATTCTTTGACTTAGCCATACCAATTCTCATCATGAGCATATTCATAAATCTTTTGGATTGCCTGGGATTTCCATCTAATCCTACCGTCAAAACTGATTTAATTTGTTGAGTAATAAGCAAAGCTTTTTGTAACTCGTCAGGGATGTCGCCCATGATTTCCTGAGCTTGTTGATAATCGAATTTTCTACCCAACGAATTATTTGATGAAGTATTAATGACTTCTTCTCTTACTGCAAGAAAGTCTTCTTCACTCTTCGAATAAAGTTTGACAAACAAGAGATTGATATAAGTTTCTAATTCAGACTCATTGAGACGTGGCAGTCGGATGGGAAATTGAATTAATTTTTCTAAATAGGCACTAGCTACTTCTAATCCTCTACCTGGAACTTCAGGGAACCTTCTTCGTACTGCATATTCTATAATTTTTTCATCTGCACAGATGACAAAAGCTGAATTGGGTACGTACAAAAAGAGTTTGATCGCTTCCAAGGTATCTATCACGGTATCTGTATTGCATCTGTCTAGATCATCAATAAAGATTACCAATTTGTCAACCTCAAGCTTCTTCAAAAGACAGGCAAAATCCTGATGAAACTTTCTAATACTCATTCTCAAGGATTTCTGCTTATCTTCCTTAGGCTCCTTTTTTTCTTTGATATAATCATCCGGATTCACCTGTTTGGCTAAGTTGATAAGATCGTCCATTCCGGTAATTGCCAGGCCAGCAGGCCCCGCAGTGGCAAAACTAATTCCATGCTTTGCAACACTTTTGGCAATTTTCATAAAATCAATTTGTTTGAGCATTTTGGTCAGGAGCTTTTTAGCTTCTCCCTTCACCGTCTTTTTTTCAGCAATTTCCTCTAAGATGGTGCCCATTAAAACCGATTTGGCATCTTCATATCCTTCAAATAGCCAGCCATTGAATTTAATGGTGAGTGTCTTTTCATCTTCACTCAATAATTCTTCTACCATTCGCATTAAGCTTGATTTTCCGCTCCCCCAATCCCCGTAAATGCCAAGGGTACACGGTAACAAGGACGGGTTATGAATAATATTAGTAGTAGCTGAAACCAGATATTGATAATCTAAAAGATCTACAACAGTATCATTGTCACTCCACATATATTGCTGGATTTTTATTTATTAACTATAATATTAGATTTTTTTAAAATAGACCAGTGTATTAACCAATTTTGTATAATTTTTTAATTACGATCATTTCATAAAAATAAATTTTACAATCTATAAGAACCTATAATATCACAACTCCACCTGCTTCAAAATACTCCACAAACAACCTCACCCGCTTCTTTCCTGAAGTCAAAAAGAAAAGGTGCCAAACATCCCTACAGAATGGCAGACTTCAGCACTTCCCCAACTTATAATGGAAAATAATCCATTCAATTTTCGTTATATTGGAAATAATTTTACTACAAACCAAATTTTACCTCTTAAATTGGAAATTTTTTTGAATTATTTAATCGTTTCAATCAAGCTTATAATAGAAAATATTTTAAATAATGTGATTTATATTGGAAAATATTTTAGATATTGCGGGATAAGTTTCTCATAATGGAAAATATTTCATCCATACACCTTCAAGAAGTTGTCTTATCCTCCAGCGATCCGAAGATTAGCACCCAGATTTCCAAATTGGAAAAAGCAGGAAAGCTCCGAAAAATAGCCTCCCGGATTTACTCATCTAACTTTGAAGATACTCCGGGGGATATTGTAAGACGAAATATTTTCACCATCCTGGGCAGGTTGTATACGGGTGCTTTGCTAAGTCACCGTTCCGCCCTGGAATTTAAACCAACTTCAGCTGACCAATTATTTATTACTTATTCCTACACCAAAAAGATAACGATACCAGGAATCACTTTAAGGTTTTTGGAAGGGCCAGGCCCGATAGAAGGGGATAATCCGTTATCCGGAGAGTTGTACGCTTCTCAACAAGAAAGGGCTTTGCTGGAAAACTTACAAGTTTCCAGAAGGCCGGGCCCCGAGTCTAAAACGCTGACCTTACCCGAGGTTGAAGAAAGGCTGGAGCAGGTGATACGGGTAAAAGGCGAAGCAGGATTAAATGAGCTAAGAGACCGTGCACGGGATATAGCCGAAAAATTGGGCATGCATTCAGAATTTGAAAAACTGAATAAGCTCATCAGCGCACTACTCAATACCAAGCCCTCCAAAATACTTTCATCCCCGATAGCGGTAGCCCGAGCGCTTGGCGCTCCTTATGACCCTTCCCGGATATCACTGTTTGAGAAACTATTTGTGGAACTGAAGCAACGTCAGTTCAGAGATAGCCCGGAAAAGAATGCAACCACGCAATCCTTCAGAAATTTTGCTTTTTTTGAAGCTTACTTTTCAAACTACATTGAAGGTACGGTCTTTGAACTGGAGGAAGCCAAGAAGATCATTGCTACCAATACGCCTCTACCTTCCCGCGATGAAGATTCGCATGATGTCTTGGGTACCTATCAGATTGTAAGTAACCGGACGGAGATGCAACAAACGCCTGCCACTCCCGAAGAGTTGCTTGACATGCTGTTGTATCGCCACAAGGTATTACTTCGTGCCAGAAAATCTAAAAATCCGGGAGCATTTAAAGACCGAAATAACAGAGCAGGCAATACTTTCTTTGTAGATCATGAACTTGTAAAAGGAACACTCATCAAAGGGTTTGATTATTACAATGCGCTGGATGATCCCTTTGCTAAAGCCGTTTACATGATGTTTATGGTCAGCGAGGTACACCCCTTCCTGGACGGCAATGGCCGTATTGCCAGGGTCATGATGAATGCTGAAATGGTCAATGCAGGTCAAACCAAGATTATCATACCCACAGTTTACCGAGATGATTACATGGGAGCGCTGAGAAAACTGACCCGCCAGCAAGATCCTGGCCCTTATATCCGGATGCTGCAAAGGGCACTCGATTTCAGTGAAACCATTGTGGGTGAAAATATGGATAAAATGGAAAGCTTACTGGAAAGAAGTAATGCTTTTAAAGAACATGATCAGGGAAAATTGAAAATAATTAAGCAGTAAAAATAGGCCAGCGATAAATTTTAAACCCCTGGAGTACCACAGTCTGTTTCTCTTTTTAGTTAAAAACCACATTTTTTAGAAATAAAAGGGATTAGAAATATTAATCCCACCTCAACCCTAACCAACCCGAAAGCAGTTTTTTGACCTTTGCTATGATTGATAAAAAAAGGAATCATGGCAAGGAAGAAAACAAGTAAAAGACGATCATCATCCGGAAAAGCAGCCAATACCCAGAGGGTGACACTAATAAGCAGACACGCCAAACGCACCCGGAAACGAGGTGAAGCCTGGACGAAAGCCATCCAGCGAGCTACCCGTGAGTTGAAGAAATCCGGTAAGCTCTAATCTAGTCCTATGAACGAGGTGAAACATTTGCACCCGCTGTTTGGTACACAGGAATTGGAAGATTTGGCTTGGAGACTGGCGAGGCATCATGGTTATAGTCTAAGTCAGAATGCTATCGTATTCCAAGCTAAAAATGATCTTCCACTAATCGGTTCGCAGGTTAATTACAGCAATATTAATCTGGAAATGCTGTTTGACTGGCCCTCCACTGATGTATACCGTAAGGTTAGCCATCTTCCAGGCTACCCATTCACATTAGCCATTGGCTGGCCACCATATCACGCTTATTTTCATCCAAATTATCCGCATTCCGATCAATTATCGGTGGTCGTGACCTTCATCTATCACACGCTCCAGCTATTAAGCGTTGGTGGGTTACTTGTCATTCTGACCACAAATACTCAAAAGGACTGGCCAACTGGAGAACTTAACAAGATTGCCGAAAAGATTGATGAATTTATCCTTCCACCAGTTTTCGGTAGATCAGCGGAACACGCTTTGATGGCCTTCAGGCGCAAGGCCACTGATGCCGTGCGCTATGAATTTGATTTAACTAAACCTAAAAAATCATGACCAAAGCCCAACAAGAAGCTATCATCATCAAAGCCCTTAAGTGTTACCAGAGACACCTGACCGAAGAAATCAGCTTTCACAATGCCATTGGCCAGACCAATGCCGTTCGCAAAGCCTTAATTGATGAACTCCATAAGACGGAAGATATACTAGATCCTTTAGTAGCTGCAAGTAAAAAATCCAAAAGGGTTATTAGGAAGAAATGAAAGGGTTAATCCTACTTGATCTTTTCAGTGGCATAGGCGGATTCCCGAAAGGCCTGTCTGATGCCGGCTTTTCATTTAAAAAGCATTACTTCAGTGAGATTAATAAATATGCCATTGCCAACTACCAATTCAACTTTAAAAAAGCTATCCATGCCGGATCCGTTGAAGCAGTCAAAAAAGGAAACATTGAACCACCAGACATTGTCACGTTCGGATCTCCATGCCAGGATTTATCCATTGCTGGAAAAAGGCAAGGGATCAAAGGAAAAAGAAGCCGGCTTTTTTTTGAGGCAGTTAGAATCCTCAACGAACTCAAACCCCGTCTTTTTATCTTTGAAAACGTCAAAGGACTTTTCTCCAGTAACCAAGGCAAAGACTTTGAAATCGTACTGCGAGCGTTTGCCGACCTTGGGCTTTATGAGCTCCAATGGCAATTGCTTAATACTTCCTGGTTTCTACCCCAAAACCGAGAGCGCTTGTACCTTGTCGGATCTCTTAGAAACCAAGCCCGGCCCCAGGTATTTCCTATCGGATCAAACCATCAGACGGTTGAAAAAAGCCATGAAAGCATCACACAAGCCAACATTGCTCCAACAATAAACACTAAGGTTGGTGAGAGCGGAAATTACTCTCCTTACATTCTTACCCTAAGGGGCAAAAAGTATGAAAAAGGTGAAAACCTCAACATCCGAAAAGCAGGTGTCACCAACTGCATTACCCAATCCGATGACCATAATTTTCTGCTGGAGAAATGGCATCCCATGCGCTCTGTCCGAACGGAAAAAGCCAAGGCAATTAGAAGAAAAAACCAGAAGAAGGGAAAAGACTATGCGCCATTCCGGGAGCGGGAATTTGAAGTGCGGGAAGATGGGATTACCGGGGCGTTGACTACTAATACAGAGCGAGAAAACCTACTCACTAATATGGAGACTATCCGCAGGTTCACGCCACTAGAGTGTGAACGTCTCCAGGGTTTCCCTGATGGCTGGACAAGCAAAGGAATATGGGATGGGGAAGCCAGGGAAATCAGTGACAGTCAAAGATACCAACTCTTAGGCAATGCAGTAAGTGTACCTGTGGTTCGTGCAGTTGGCGAGAATATCGTGAATAGCTTGGGGCCAAGAGGTAAGTCTAAACACAATAACCGCACTCTGGAATCACCATTGGGAAACCTTGATTTTGTCAAGAAAACACCTGTCACTTATTACGGAGGCAAACAGCGGCTTGTGACCTTGATCCTATCTCTTATACCTAAACATAAGCTCTATTGCGAACCCTTTGTCGGAGGGGCTGCTGTGTTCTTTGCCAAAGAGCCATCCGAAATGGAAGTGATTAATGACCTGAACGGAGAGGTAGTCAATTTCTACAGGGTATGCCACAGCGATTTTAATAAACTGGTAAAACTCGTACAGTCCACCCCACACAGCCGGCAGGTTCACCGGGAGACACAGGAAATCCTCAAAAATGCGGATAAATTTGATGCCGTCAAACGCGCCTGGGCATTCTGGGTACAAACCAATATGAGTTTTTCTTCACGAATCTTTGGCGGTTATGCCTACGAACGGCACAGCAATGGAACGCTAAAGCGATTTGTCAATAAAAAGCTGGCATTCACCAAAGACCTACAACAACGGCTGGATATGGTGGATATTGAGAGCAATGACGCATTACAGGTGATTAAGAGCCGGGATGGTGACGACAGTTTCTTCTATTGCGACCCACCTTACTTCAACTCTGATATGGGCCATTACAAAGGCTACACGGAAAAGGATTTTACCCAGCTTCTAGAAACCTTGAGTGAGGTTGAGGGCAAATTTTTACTGAGTAGCTATCCTTCGGATGTGTTAGATGGATTCACCAAAAAGCACAAATGGCATACTATTACTAAACAGTCAGGAGTGGCAGTTACCAAGCAGACCAATAAAATAAAAATAGAAGTATTGACGGCTAATTATCCGATGAAATCTGAGTTGAATGGTGCAAACGATCAGCTACAGATGAAGGCCAGATGCTTGAAACTCAACTTGAATTTAGTGGATGTTTAAATAACCCGAACTCAACACGAATCAAGCCGAAAGCTAAATCTCAAATAGGTTTATCCTTGACATATGATTTCGGTCAACAACTATTCAGAGAAAATCCAGGGGGTCAATCTGCAAGCCCTTCCCAAAGTGCTTCTTGAGGGACACGAGTTCTTTTTAGAAGCAAATGCCTGGTACAAAAAAGATCAAACTGTAACCGAATCCATAGACCTGTACATTCAGAAATTAAACGATCACCTTCAGCAAGGCAGTGATGCGGCAGCAGGATTTATAGTCAAGTTTCTCAGGATGCACAACCAGGTGAAAACCAAGCATCAACTGGGGCTTTATATCAAGTCTTTGCAAAAGGCCATTCTAGAGAAACGAATCAGAAAGTCATCGCTACTGGCCAGACATATCACTAAAATACAGGAAACCCTCATCAGGCAATACAACCGGCTTCCTGATCATGGCAAAGTCAAAATTACCATAAATGACTCGTGGCAAAAAGAACTGGAAGCAGGCTCAAACACTAAAGATTTGAATGGTTTGGATGTTCCGGCTTTACAAGTAACAGCTAAACCTAAGGGAAAGAAGAGCCTTTTTGACTCTATGAATGAAATTGATGAGGTGCCCTCTGAGAATTCTTTTCGCTTGGCTGGAGACTTGGGTTTACTGCTAGGCGATCTGGAAAGATTTGAGCTGGCCATCACACTCGAGGGCGACCAGGGAGGGGGCAAAACACGCTTCAGCTACCAACTGGCCAATGCCTTTGCTGACCTGGATATGAAGGTGGCCATTTTTTCGCTGGAGATTGGCCGCAAATCCGACCTGGTCAGAAGGATGCGGGAAGAGTATCTGGAAGCTGAAAACAGGAACAATATTTTTATTACTGACCAACTACCCCAAGGGTTTGATACCATCCGCAAAACGGCCAAGGAATTTGATGTCTTCGTCATTGATAGCTGGAACAAGCTGCATGTCAAATCCTCAGAATTTGACCGGCTAAGAAAAGAATTCCCCAACACAATTTTCATAATCATTTTTCAACGCACCACTCAGGGTACCATCCGGGGAGGTACCGCACCACTGTTTGATGCCGGGATCAATCTGGAAGTAGTCAAAGTAGACGATACATTCATCAACAACTATGCTGTGGCTACTAAAAACCGCTACGGAGCAACTGGTATTCAATACCATATCACCAAACAGAAGATCATCAACAATTTTGAAGAAGAAGCAAATGGAGAAGGAGCATAATGCTATCATACGATTAAACACGACCCTGAATATGGGGCATTTGATTTTTAGCTCGGTCAGTTTGCTGATCGTAATCATCACCATGTGGGTAAATGTGAACGTCAGGCTGGCACGCCTGGAGTATGATGTGGATACTCAGAAACAAAACAGTATGGAACTCAAGATGACCCAGGAAAAGCTTTTTCAGCAGTTGACCCGCACCAATGCCGATATGACCCGGCTACTCTACGAGATCAAGCTGGAGCTAAAGGACAAGGAGGATAGGATGGCAACCGATAAAGGAAACTAACCATGACAATCCTCACCATTTTCAACTTCATCAGAAAGTATTACTGGATAGTCCAGGCAGTCGTGATCGTGGCACTTTTCTTATTGCTTAGAAAGGAAAAACAGAAGACCGATGATTACCAGGAAATCTATCAGCTCAAACAACGTGAGGTTGAAATCTGGCGTGATGATGCAGGTAAGAACAGAATTCGTGCTGAGATTGCCGAGATTGATGCGGCCAATGCTAAACTCGTTCTGGAGTCTAATCTGAAAGAAACAATTAGAAAGGAAGTTGGTAATCTTAAAAGAAATCTCATCAGCTATTCATCGGTTCGCTCATCCACCAGTGGCACCTTTCAAACCGGTTCAGTGGACACCGTTTACTTGCTAGAGCCAACCAAAGCTTTACAGCCCATATCAGCAAAAAAGTTTACCCTTAATAATCCTGATCTCAAATTCAAAGGACTCTACGTACCCTCATTGGATACCTTATTTGCTGAGTACAAAGTCGTCCACAATTTTGAAGTTTTTCACTATTATAAACGGCCAGGTAAGCCACCTTTCAATATTTTTAGAAGAAAACAGGCTGTGGCTGAGATCAGGTTTGATAATCCCAATACCCAGGGAGATAGCCTCTACAGTGTGGTGTTGGAGCGGAAGAAGGGATTATGGAAAGCATTATTTGGCAGGAAATAGTTTTGATTTAACAAAAGCTGTTTCGATTTTTCAGTATGAATATTGCCAGAGATAAAATTACAGGTGAAGAAATTGAGGCTGAAGAATTAAAAAACCTCACTTCTGTTGATAGTGAAAATTACGAATGTATTGATGAACAATGCAGAATTCAACTCTTTCCCTGCTCTTATAAAAAGCACAATAAAACACGACCTTACTTCAAAACTGCAAAGGGCGTTGAACATGCTCAAATATGCAGCTTTAATCAATATACTATCCTATTGAAGAAAGCCAGGAGTGGGAATATTGGTAAAAACGGGATAATTCCTTATCCCTATCCGTCTAAATTGGTTGTTCCCACTAAAAATACATTTAAAGTTGAAAGTGAGCTCCCAGAAGACTCAATGAATGAAGATAGCTATCAACCTAGAAAAGGGAGTCAATCTTCTGAATCAACCAATCTCATTAAAGGAAATCGTACAGTCACTGCTATAGGTCAGATAGTCGATTTTTATCTCAACAGTCCATTCAATCGCGATGCTCCTCTGCAACTTTTAAATTTGCAGACAGAATATAGATTTGCCTTTAAAAGGATAAAAGGAAGAAACGAAAACCAATATAATGGTAGAAAGATATATTTTGGCCGCGTAAATCTTTCAAAGGAAAGTGTAATTGAAACTGTTTCAAGCCTGGAGGTCAAGCTCTTTGAATTCGATGAATGGGTAGAAAGTAGAGCAAACAATTACTATTCCGTATTGATTGAAGAACTAACGATCCACAATAAAAAAAGAATTCTAAGTCAATTAGAAATTGTTAAAAATGAGAAACTGAACAGTTATGAGGAAAGCAAAAAAAATGCTTACATTTTTTTCCTTGCAAATCCACCTGAAACCAAAGTTCCGTATCAATTCAAAGCATTTGGAAGTCAAGTTGTTTGTAGATATGATGAGATTTTACCTACGCAACATGGTTTGCGAGTAAAATAAGCCATTGAACAGTGGCTAGAATAAAAAAATCCCGGCCGAGACCGGGATTTTTTTGTAGCGGGGAGCAGAATCGAACTGCCGACCTCAGGGTTCACTTATCACTAGCTTTCACTAATGCGTGGACTATATCACCACCTTTCTCAATAAATATTGAGAGTCAGGTGTAGGGCGTTAATGTTGTATTATGTGGTAAGATCGTACCACACCAACTAGTCTCTGCACCTTCCTCGGACGCTTCCGAAGCTTGGCTCATGATTGCCATATCCTGATTTTTTTATCAGAATTTAGGTTTCCATGAATTAACCCTATTCCATCCAGACATTTCTGTCTGGGGGCACAACCGGCTTTTTTAGCCAATTATGAATCCTGCGCTCTAACCATCTGAGCTACCCCGCCATTTTTTCAAAATATTGATATTCAGTCGTTTACCAAATATTGTTGTTGTACTTATGTTGTACTAAAATTCTTTCTCTCATCATAACCCTTTGATTTACAAAAGGTTGTGGCTCAATCGCTTAGGGTTATGAATCCTGCGCTCTAACCGACTGAGCTACCCCGCCAATTGGAGTGCAAATATGAGATCTGTTTTTTTTATATGCAAACATTTTTTGAATAAATTTAATTCTTGCACTTTTCATCCATTTTTTTAAATTGCATTTATATATCAACTATTTGTGACTATGGCGAAATTCAAGTACGTAGCAGAGTATGAGATTAATGCGGCTGTTAAAATGCTTTATCCTTATATTTCGACGGCCAGTGGCTTGCAGGAATGGTTTGCTGATGAAGTGAATGTAATGGGAGATAAGAAATTCCATTTTATTTGGGATGGTGAATTATATATCGCCAGAATTATTTCCAGACGTACAAACATTTCAATCAAATATCTTTTGTCAAACGAAAGAAGCAATGGTCGCTCTGCTGAAGGAGAAGAAGAAGATCATGCATATCTGGAATTTAAAATTGATTTTAATGAAATGACTCAAACTTCATTTTTGAGGGTAACAGATTACTCTGAAATGGACGATCTGGATGAGTTACAGGAATTGTGGGATCAGTTAATAGGTAATCTAAAAGAGATATTAGGAAGTTCATAACAATCTACTTACTAATATTTTAGAGAGTTCTTGATTTAAAATTATTTGATTTTTCCACCCCATAATTGCTTGTATAACTATTTTAATGCAATTCTGATTAACAGCTTTATTAGCTGAAGGCTTTCTATTGTGCAAAAAAAGAACGGCATATCAAGAATATGCCGCTCAGGGATCGAATTACCTAATTAAAAATGAAGGATCGTAATTCGAATTTATTCTGCTTTTAAAGATTTTACAGGTTTAGCTATAGCAGCTTTTAAAGACTGGTAAGACATAGTTACCCAAGCAATGCTAAATGCAATTGCTCCGGCAACAACAAATGTTATTGGTGTAATATCAGTCTTGAATGCAAAATCTCTTAACCATAGATGCATAATATACCAAGCAAGTGGAGAAGCGATTACAAAGGCAATTAAGAGCAGTTTTCCGAACTCTTTAGAGAGTAATACGATGATACTTCCAACTGAAGCTCCTAAAACCTTTCTAATGCCTATTTCTTTAGTTCTTTGTTCGGCAGTGAAAGAAGCTAGACCGAACAAGCCTAAGCAGGCGATAAAAATTGCCAAACCTGCAAAAATTCCGAATAGCTTTCCTACTTTCTGTTCTTGCTCATAATTTTTAGCAAAAGACTCATCCATAAAAGTGTAATTGAATGGTTGACCAGGAGCTAAAGCTTTCCATTTGCCCTCAATTTCATCAATTACATCTTTAGTTTTGCCTGCTTCATATCGAACAGCAATTCTATTTTGCCATTCACCAATTTGAATTACAAGTGGTCTTATATTTTGTCTTAGTGACTCGAAGTGGAAATTTTTAGCAACACCTATTACTTTAAAAATCTTTACTTGGCCATCGTCGCTAATAAATGTTCCTATTTCTTGTCCGATTGGGTCTGTCCAGCCAAAATGTTTTACTGTAGCTTCATTTACTACTAATGAGCTAGAATCTGCAGCATTTTCAATATTAAAATCCCTTCCTTCAATAATCTCAATACCCATCGTATTGATAAAATCAAAATCTACATTAAACTGAGATAAAACAGTTGTTTGATCGCTTTTTGGATCATTTCCAGGGAAGTAAGCTGTATTATTATTAGCACCATTTATGGGAATATCGGCGGTAATAGTTGCAGACTTTATGGCAGAGTTCTGTACTAGCTCATTTTTAAGACTTTGTACATTTTCTTTTCCTAATACATAGGTATTTTCCAAGATCAGCACTTGCTCTTTATTGTAGCCAAGATTTTTACTTTGGATATACTCTAGCTGATTGTAAACAATCATGGTTCCTACGATGAGTATGATAGAAATTCCGAATTGAAAAATTACCAGAATACTTCTAAGCATACCACTTTTAGCACCTGATCTTATATTGCCCTTTAGCACTTTAGCCGGAGTGAAACTAGATAAGAAAAATGCTGGATAACTACCTGCAAGAATACCAGTAAGCACTGCGCCTCCAAATAAATAAAGTAGCATATCATACTGTTCAAAGTAGTTGATACTC
>PBYL01000274.1 GCA_002729595.1 Thalassovita sp.
TGATTAAAATTAATGGAAAGGAAAAAATTGAATTTGTTCTTAACTCAAAAGAAATTGACGAAGCGTGGATAAAAAAATAACGGTGTTCAACAGGTGCTAAGCCCAATCGGCTTACTCAATCATTTGCAAAGGACAGTGCTAAAAGATACTTTTGAGATATTTGAAAGGTTAGCCGACAGTGCTTAGCTGATCGTTGTGTGCAAGCTGAAAAAACGAACTGAAATTGAGCATAGAATTAAAAAAACACATAGAAGAAATCACACCAGTTTCAGATGCCGAATTTGAATACATACTTTCCCATTTCAAAAAGAAAAAGTTTAAAAAACACCAATTTCTGATTCAGGAAGGCAACAATGTTCCGAACGACCATTTTGTCATCAAAGGTTTGCTCAAAGCCTATTATACCAATGACGAAGGGAAAGAACACATTTTACAGTTCGCAATGGAAAATTGGTGGGTTACCGATTATCAAGCCCATTTCAAAAGAGAAAAGGCAACCATAAATGTGGACTGCCTTGAAGATTGTGAGGTGCTTTGTCTTTCGCTCGAAAACAGGGAAAAACTGTGTTCCGAACTTCAAAAAATAGAACATTTCTTTAGAATAAAATCCAACCTGGGCTATGTGGCGTTGCAACGCAGAATCCTTTCATTGCTCGATAAGGATGCAAAGGGTAGATATGAGCAATTAATGGAATTGTATCCGTCTTTATTACAACGTGTTCCGAAAACAATTTTAGCTTCCTATCTTGGGGTTTCAAGGGAAACATTGAGCCGACTTTCATAACGTGTGATATACCTCACAAAAAATCCGTGACTTACTTCCTGTGCCAACCTGTAAAGGTTCTTCAACTTTGTACCATCATTTTAAAACAGAGAATACTAAAAAGTTGATGAAAACAATTTCAGCAGGTCTAATGGTCATTGTAGGTTGTACCATTTTCACTGCTTGCAATCAAACAACCGCACAATCAGTTAATCAAACTAAAATGGAAAAGAAAATTCTATTCGTGGTTACGAGCCACGACCAAAAAGGCGACACAGAAGTGAAAACGGGATATTATTTGAGCGAGGTTTCACATCCTTGGGAGATATTACATTCGGCAGGTTATGAAATTGACTTTGTGAGTCCGAAAGGCGGAAAAGCACCTGTTGATGGATTTAATATGGACGACCCTGTCAACAAGAAATTTTGGAACGATAAAGTCTATCGAAATAAAGTTGAGAATACGTTAAAACCATCCGAAGTTAACCCGAAAGACTATATAGCAATTCATTACGCTGGCGGACACGGAACAATGTGGGATTTTGCGGATAACGAGAAAATAGCCGAAATAGCACGACAAATTTACGAAAGCAACGGTGTTGTGAGTGCAGTTTGCCACGGTCCAGCAGGATTGGTAAACATCAAATTGGGCAACGGAAAATACTTGGTGGACGGAAAAAAGGTAAATGCCTTTACCAATGAAGAAGAAGTTGCCGTAAAATTGGAAAATGTTGTTCCGTTTTTATTGGAAACAAAACTCATTGAACGAGGAGTCAAATTTGAAAAATCAGGACTTTGGCAAAAGCACGTTACAGTCGACCAAAGATTGGTAACAGGACAGAACCCTCAATCTGCCGAAGGTGTTGGACAAGCAACATTAAAGGAGCTTCAAAAATTAAATGTAGTAGTGACTGAATAAAAGTCAGCACACAACATTGTATATAAGCCATAGCGGAGTTCGTTCTTCGTCTATGGCTTTTTCGTATATTTAAGACCTATTCTAAACCGAAAAATAAGTACATAAATCCGCTCTCATATACGAGACCGTTACCCTTCATGAAATGAGAAGAATAATCCTAATACTGATATGTTTAGCTTTTATTGAAAGCTCATTTGCTTGCATAAACGAATACAGAACTCTATTGACAGGAGAAGTTGTTTACACTGACCCGTCAAGTGGTAAAGTGTGGAATAGAGAAATAGACACCCTTGAACTTAGAAATAAATCCGATGAATTATTAGCTGCTTACAAAAGGTCTGATTCTCTGGAATACTATTCCGACTATGCTGCTGCATTAATATACTTAGGCGAATACCAAAAGGCTAAAAAGATTTACGAACAAATTGAAAAACTGTCGCCAAGCTTATACACCACAGCTTCAAATCTCGGAACTATTTATGAACTCATTGGGAAACCAGATTCTGCATTAATCTGGATTAAAAAATCAATTAAACTTAATCCCAAATCACATAAAGGCTCAGAATGGATCCATATTAAAATCCTAGAGTTCAAACTTTCGAAATCTCAGGACATTCAAAATTCTATCCTTGGTTTAGACTTCGGTAAGGATAAAATTCCTTCAAACCCGAACAATTATAACTTGGAAGAACTTCAAAATCACATTTGGCATCAACTTAGGGAACGAACGACATTTGTAAAACCTGAAAATGAAATTGTTGGAAACATCTATTTTGATTTAGGAAATATTTTAGCTCAAACCCGTGATGTTCAGACCGCACTTGAAAGCTTTGAAGTAGCAAAGGAATATGGTTTCGAATCTGATTTAATGACTCAAAGAATCGCTGAATTTGAAAAGTTAGCTCTTAAAGCAAAACCGAATCAATTAAAAAAAGACGCTAAAGATTTTATAAAGGATAATTTTAAAATTTTATTCTGGTCTGGACTTCTAATCTTTTTCGGATTTATCTTTATGTTCATACGACTAGTAAAGAAGAAAATAAAAAAACGAACACACAACAAAACCTAAACTGCATTGAAACGCAGTTTAGCCAAACCGTTGTATGGCATAAACAGAACAAAATGAAACCAAAAATAGTATTTGCAATTGCGTTGTTAGCTGTTCTCAGTGGCTGCTCAGCAGGAAAGGACAATCAAGAATCCAATACTGATACGGGAAGGGCGATCCCAGCTCCTGCTCTTCGCGTATTGCATGAGGATTCTGAAGAAGAAAAAGAAGCATTGAGTGAGTCGTTCGTCGGAATTACAAATGATGGCGAAATCCGTAACGATCTTTATGCGATAGAAGCAACTGGGATATCTACAGAACCCATTAGAAATTCAGTTGAAACTTTTTTATCATCCTTATCGCCTGAGCAGATATCCAGTTGCACTTTCCCAATTGATGATCAGGAATGGAGAAGATGGACCAATATTGATATTGCCGAGTACAAAAGAAAAGGGATTGGTCTCCCAGATTTGACGGAGCATCAAAGGGAATTGGCTTTTAGCATCCTCAAAGTGAGTTTAAGCCCTGATGGTTTTACCAAGGTGCAAGACATTATGAAAATGGAAGGTTACCTAGCCAGATTGGCTAATGAATTTGAAAATCTGGGACCGGATCTATATTGGTTCACTTTTATGGGTAAACCATCTGAGACAGAACCTTGGGGATGGCAATTAGACGGACATCATCTTGTGATCAATTACTTTGTTTTAGGAGACCAGGTTGTTATTACTCCAACGTTTATGGGATCAGAGCCTAATTATATTGAAGATGGGGAAAATGCAGGAACCAGGACTTTTGAAGATGAAGAAAGACTAGGACTTGAGTTTTATAATTCATTGAATGAAAGTCAGAAAGCTAAGGCAACACTATTTGATCGCAAAATTTATGACCACAACCAAACAGAATCATTTAGGGATAATGCCATTGTACCCTATGCAGGAATCATATCAACAGAACTCGATGAACAACAACTGTCAAGTTTGAAAAAGCTGATTGGAGTGTATATTGGAAATATCAGAGAAGGCCATTCAGAAATTCGTATGGCTGAAATTCTGGGACACATAGACGAGACCTATTTTTCGTGGGTTGGTAAAATAAATGGAGACGGTCCATTTTATTATCGCATACAAAGCCCTGTGGTCATTATTGAATTCGATCACCACAAACCTGTTTTCCTTGAAGGTGATTTACCAACAAGAAAACACGTCCATACTGTAGTTCGTACGCCAAACGGCAATGATTATGGCAAGGACTTATTAAAACAACATTTAGAGCAACATCGTCATTAATCACGCCACACAACAAACACTAAAATGAATTTACGAACTGAGCTATCTAATATGACAATGCAAAATAGAAGAGTGAGTGCTTCTAGCAACTGGGGCGCATACTCATTTTAGTTGGTCGTTGTGTTTCATTTAATAGATATGAGCGAACAAACCAAAATATTAAGAGATAATATAGAACACTTAATTGATAAGCTTGAACTTATTGAGTTTAAGAAAGACTTACTAAATAATTTAAAGTTCAATTATAGTTTGACATCATACTGTGATGAGGATTATTCGCAACTGGGTAATACAAGACTAGGTGGATTACCTGATTTACCTAAGGATATAGATTATCCTCATAATGAAAATGGATACTACAACTTACTTTGTCAAATTAACTTTTCGGATTTTAAAGAGAAGTTAGGTACCCTTCCTGATAAAGGAATTCTCTACGTTTTTAACGGTCATGCTTCTGAAAATGATTTTGTAACGATTTTCACTGAAACAACAGAGAGATTGGTAAGAAAAGAACCTCCTCAAGGTTTAGAAAACTTGAATAATGAAATTCGTAAGCGACCTTATGATGGATTAAAAGCAAATTTTGAAATTGGATACTACTTTAGTGGAGATACTTCAAAGATATATTACCATGATGCAGAAAAATATCATTCATTAATGAAATTTAATAACTCCAACAAGACCTTTATTTTGGGGAAAGCTCCTGATGCATGCTCTATTTATACTTACTTAAAGGGATTTGATACTTTAATGCATGAAGTACTACTGTACAAAGGAATAAGGGAAGATTATCAATCTCAATTAAAGATATACCTTCAAGAATGCAATGATGCGATTATGCAAAAAAGCAGCAACATTGAATATTTCAAAAGAAAAAAAGAACAGCTACAAAAATTGGATTCGGAAAAAGAGACTCATTTTGAAAATTATGAAAATGTAACCTGTTTAATTGGATTAGAATCATTAGGAAAATTAGGATGGATGTGGGGCGATTTGGGCTTTAAGAATGTATATATTCTAAATGAAGATTTAGAGAGAGAGGATTTCGATAATTTGTATGTTGAAACATATTCCTCTTAATGATAAAAATGCAAACCCAACAATGTGTATGAAATCATAGCTGAGCATGCCAAAGGCTTAATCCAAAGCTACTATTCATACATTAAACTTTAGGTACAATTAGAAATGACTAAAGAAGAAATTATATCAAAAGGAAATTTTGTACTCAATAAATCTAATTTTGAATACTCGGAGTTTAGAATAAATTTATATCTAGACTTTTTCAAAACTGATTTTGAGGTAATATTTACGAATTTGCCAAGTACAGAATCTGAACCTCAAATGACTGTTTTAACCGAAATAGTGAATGAATTAATAAATTATGACATTGATAATAAAAAATGGTTGAAGCAAGAAGTCTGGGAACATTATAAAATTTGTGTAGAAAACACAAGCTATGGAATGGTAGACGATAGTGGATTTGATAATGAAATAGATGCAAATATTGCTCACTTCAAAATTTACAACGAAGATGATGCATTTAATGCTCTTGAATTAAGTGAAATAATATCAGATATGGACTTTACGGACTATAGATATTTCAACTTGATTTTCAAATGTCCTTGGGATGACGAACACGGAATTTGGATTGGAGTGAAAAATGGAAAATTTGATAGTATTAATTAAAACTACTCACAACACGGTGTAATTGCCATAACTTGCGACTGCTTCTTTACTGGCAATTACACGAAACTTAGGTACAATTAGAAATGATGAGACAAGTATTAGTGAATTTGTTTTTGACAACTCAACTTGCTTTTAGCCAGAGTGCAGATAAAGACACAATTGACGGAGTTTATATTCCTAAAAATATTGAAGATTGCTTTGAGCAGATCGATAGTTTTTGGGATGATTCTACTAAAACTCAAGTAAAAAATTGGTCTGAGGATGAATTCAGTGCGAATGCTCATTTTGGTATTGGAATGTGGATGCGAAATAATTGGAGGCTTTGGGGTGGTTCTCGATTATCAAAATACTTTAATGATTTAGGGATTTATCATCCTGATGATATGTCTGGAATAATATTGGACAGTTACCACAGATATTTAACTGGACGAGAAATTAATTTGGATGAGCAAATTGGCTATTACAGAGCTTATTGGAAAGTAAATGAAGAACCAAGTAAAGATAGTTACCCAAAAGGAGTGAAAAAGGTTGAGTTTAATACCACAATGGGATACACTCTAAAAGCTAATAACTATCCAGGTAGTATTCATGTCCAGACGAATTCAAAGTCAGATAAAATTTGGATTTATGACTATCACTTTGGTTGGTTACAAATTACTGAACAGGAATTAAAAGAACTGGACAATCCAGCTACAAGAGAAGAAACGCTAAAAAAATTATTTAATAAAGAATAAAAGTGCCTAACACAAGCTATAGTGCATACCCTTCGGGATACGCACCATAGCCAAACCGTTAGGTTGCATAGTCTGAAAGAACATAAAGTATGAATGAAATTGAGCATTTTTTCAAAGCTTACTATTCTCAAATGAAAGATTTCTATCTTGAGTTTGAAACTGATGAATATGAGTTAACGAAAGAGAATTATTGGGACAAAGTTTTGAAGCCGAGTGAAATTAGTGACGATGATTTTGCTCCAATCGAAATCAAGCTTAATTTGACCTTGCCTGCTTCATTTAAGGCCTTCTATAAATCTCATTATTCACTTGAAAAAGACTTTGATACTGGTGGTCTTTATATTGCCGGGAATACTGAGAATAGTAAACTGTCGTCTTTAACTGATTATTTTTTTGACCACGGAATATCTTCTGAAATTACAGATTTGGGATTAATTCCATTTGGACTCTATAATGATGAATGGTATGTGTGTTTAGATATGAATAGCAATCAAGATGACCCTAGTATTGTTCTTTTTGAAATGAGTAATTGGGGTGCAGGAAAGGAAGCAATATCGCATAGACCTTGGTTCTCAAACTTTAATTCATTTTTAAGATGCATCTCAGATTATCAGGTCAATGGTAATTGGGATAATTTCAATGACTTAGACCCAGACAATAATTACTTAACCGCATACGATTATTGGAAAAATTAAACGACAACCTAACACTATTAAAATGCATCAAAACACATTTTACGTTGTGTACGAGTTGAAAAAAATCAGGTCCAAATCGAAATGAAAGAAGAAATCAAAACTTACTTAAAGCACATTAAAGATGTTTGCCCTGAATTAAATGATAATGAACTCGAAAAGTTTAGTTCTGAATTAACTGTAGAAAAATACAATAAAAACGATTTTTACATCACAGCTGGACAAACTCAAACTCAAGGTGGATTTTTAATATCGGGACTTATTAGAGTGTTCCACACGGACGAGTTAGGAAACGAAAAAAATATTTACTTTGTGCCAGAAAACGATTATACATTTCACTATGCTTCTTTTATGGACAACAAACCAAGTCCACTTTCTTTTCAATGTTTAGAAACCTCTGTAGTCGTCAATTTTCCTGCTTTTCATTTGCATAAATCTTATGAAGAGTTCCCAAAATTCGACCGATATGGAAGATTAATTGTCGAACAAAAACTCAAACAGCAGCAAGAACGTTTAGAAAGCTTTTTATTTCAAAGTGCCGAACAACGTTATTTAGACTTCATTAATCAATTTCCACAATTATTCAATAGAATTAGCATATCTCAACTTTGTAGTTATTTAGGAGTTGAACGTCAAACATTAACACGAATTAGACAAAAACTTGCCCGGTCTGTTTAATTTTGGCACAAATGTGTCAAGTAAAATGACATAATAAAATTCAATTTTGCCTCGAATTTAAAAATTAAAAAATGGCAAAATCAAATTTAGAACAGATCGCAAAAGACTATATTGAAGCTTGGAGCACAACAAATGCTCTCGAAAGACAAAGACTTATCGAAAAAGTATATTCCACTTCAGCAGAATTTTACGCAAATGAACCTGGTGATGATGCTGTGCAACATTACGGATTAGAAAAAATCTACAAAAACATAACTCAAGTAAATGAAAGACTTGTTGTTGGAAATGGACTTATTACCGAAAGCAAAGGATTTTCTGAAAATCATAACACACTTCGGGTAACCTGGCAGATGAAAACACCAAATAAAGAAGTCGTTATGAAAGGAATGAATTTTTTGGTTCTTAATCAATCTGGAAAAATCGAAAAGGACTTTATTTTCATCAATTAGAATCTGAAAACAGAAAACCTGCACACAACATTGTGTATAAACAATAGCGGTTTGAGTTTGCACTCAAACCGTTTTTTCATTTTATTAAAGTATATTGTAATCCGAAAAGTAGTTGCATAAAATCTGCTACTGCTCATACACTTTACCGTTGTGTGGTATTGAAATGAAGAAACTTTATAAAATATTAGGACTTGCAATTATTGACTTTGGACTGATTTGGTTGTGGGTTTACCAAATGGACCCAGACCCAAGTGTTTCAATTGGGATAATAGTTTTAGTTCCGTTGGTTCTAATTGTTAACCTGATAATTGCAGGAATCTTGTTTTATGCGAAAAGGAAAGAAAACTCGAAAATTTTTCTTGTGAATTCTGTTATTGCCTCGTTCATAATGTTTTATCTATTTCAAGAAGGAATTGACAGACACCAAAATAACCGATTAGAGAGTTGGGAGTTTCAACAAGCTGATTCGACCTTTTCATTGACCCGATGGAAAAAAACTGATAAGTTTAGTATGTCATACAGTTTAAACTCAGGCTCATCTTGGGGATTTTTAGACGGAACGTGCAAGAATGAAAACGGTAAATTGATTTTACAAGCTGACTCATTAAAAATGATAATTGACGAAAAAGACAACTTAATCGGTTTCAGACATTCAAGTGATACCATAGAAATGAAAAAAATAAAAAGATAAAAAACGCCACTCAACACAAGCAGCATGGCTGATTAATTCGCGAACAGAAGTATCGAACCAAGCAAGTAGCTGAGATACTAACTCGAATGAAAACTGCTCCAAAGCCGCCATGCCGCCTGTCCAAATCGTTGTAGGCAATCAAATAAAAATCTTTAGAAAATGAAGAATCTAATTTTTACATTATTTACACTTTTGGTTTATGTGCAAATTCATGCGCAGGAGGGCCACTATGTGAACGTTAACGGAGTGAGACTATACTATGAAACGCACGGATCAGGAGAGCCGCTAGTTTTATTACATGGATTCACCATGAGTCATAATATGTGGGAGCCATTTGTTGAGGATTTTTCTAAAACATACAAAGTAATCTTGGTAGACTTAAGAGGACATGGAAATTCGACAAATCCATCAAATGAATTTACGCATAGAGACTCAGCAAAAGATATATATGGATTACTTGATTCATTGAATATAGACAAGTTCTATGCAATGGGTTTTAGTTCAGGAGGAATGACTTTAACACATATGGCTACAATGGATACAACGAGAATAAAGGCCATGGTGATAATTGGATCAACTTCATTTTTTCCGGACTCTTGTAGAGAAATACAACTGTCTGTCAGTTATGAAAATACGGGAGAGGAAAGAATGAATTATCTAAAAAAACAGCACCCTGGAGGCGAAAAGCAAATAAGAAGTCTCCTAATTCAGTTTAACAATATGGCCAATTCTTACGATGACATGAATTTTACCAACCCATATTTGTCAACTATAAAAAGTCCGACTTTAATAATTCACGGAGATAGAGATGCATTTTTCCCAGTTGACATACCAGTAAATTCTTACAAATCAATACCAAATTCTTATTTGTGGATAGTTCCAAACTTTAGACATTCAACTCCAAAAAAAGGAACCATATTAGGCTCATTATTTATGGAGACTATAACAATGTTCTTTGATGGAAATTGGAATGAATAGAATGCCTAGTACCAACAAATTATTTCTTTCACTTCCAGTTCTTACTGGAACAAAGGTTATCGAGCATTTTATGTACTTGTATTCGATGGAGATAAATGGGTATTTAAGAAGCTTTCTGCGAAGTTGAATGAAGATAAGTCTGTTAAAAAATCTAGAATTAAGAATCTAAATATTCACTTAGTAAAGATTTGACTTATCAGATATTGGAAGAAAGTAAAAACTTAGTGTTAGCCGATTTTCTATACAATAGAAACAAATAAAAGCTAACAGCTAAAGCTGTTATCAGTAAGTTTAGTTAATCATTTCCTGAAAAAAACATCTTTATCCATTTACCCAAAAACTTACTGTACATTTAAAAAAAATCTAGTTTTATGAAAATAATGTGTCTTAACGGATGGGGTGGAAAACTTTATGATAAACTGCTCCCCTATCTAACTGAAGAAGATCCTGATATTCTTTGTTTACAAGAAGTGGTACACACACCAGAATCGGAAAAAGACTGGCTAACTTATAGAGACGGCAATCACATTCTGCCTCAACGAGCCAACTTTTTTAGAGATGTGCAAACAGCATTACCCAATCACATTGGTATTTTTTGTCCAGCTGCTCAAGGAGTACTCTGGGATGATGCTATTAAAATTCCTTCGCAATGGGGTTTAGCAACATTTGTAAGAAAATCTTATCCAATCATCGGTCAGATACAAGGCTTTGTACATAAATCCTATTCAGCACATGACTATGGAGATCACCCCCGCTCCCGAAATGCACACGCTGTTAAAGTATTCGATTATAAAGAAAACAGGCCAGTTGTAATAACTCAAATGCACGGCTTAAGAGATTTAAAAGGTAAAATGGATACGCCAGAAAGAGCTGCGCAAGCACATAAATTACTATCACTTGCTAATGGATTAACCGAAAACAAAGATGCACTTATAGTTTGTGGCGACTTTAATGTAGAACCCGAAAGTGAGACATTAAAAATTTTAGCAGATGCTGGTCTAACTGAGTTGGTAACCACACGAACAACTAAAGGAACTCGAAATTCGCATTACAAAAAAGAAAGTAGATATGCAGATTATATGTTAGTGAATGAGCATATTGATGTTTTAGATTTTAAGGTAATTTTTGAGCCTGAGGTTTCAGACCATTGCCCGTTAATTTTGACTTTCTAAAACGATTTCAACAATCTATTACCGAGCTTACAACAGGTTTGAAAAAAGTGTTTTTTTCTAAGTTCAACAGTGAAACAAACATCAAAATGAAAAAAGAAGTATTAGTTGTATTGGGCTCTCCAAACTCTACTGAAGGCGAATTGAGTGATATATCTAAAAGCAGATTAGAGTATTGCAAAAAGATATTTACCAAGGGACAATTAGTCTTATTAACTGGAGGTTGGGGACCTCAATTTAATACCTCGGATAAACCCCATGCATTTTATGGGAAGGAGTACTTAATGAAAAGAGGGTTGCTCGAAGAAGATTTTTTAGAATTTGCTTTGTCTAAACACACGGTTGACGATGCTGTAAAAATTAAAGCGATCTTGACAGAGCCTAAAAACACTAAATTAATTATAATTACCTCAGATTATCACGGAGATAGAGTGAAGTTAATCTTTAATGAAATTCTATGTAACTATGAGATAAGCTATGCATGTGTGGAAAGCAACTTAGACAAAGAGCAGTTACTTACATTAATGCAACACGAAGAAAAAGCAATTAATCTTATTAAACAAAATGGGCTGTATTATTAGTATTTAAGGAGATATGAACAAAGCAATTAGATTTTTTTGCTTATAAAGAATTAATACTACTCCCCCCCATCAAAATCTTGAAACTCAAGGTCAAAATTCTATAACAGATTCTAAGGCAAATCATCGGAAATTTGTAGCAGATGATAAAAGAATTTGTATTATGGAAACCTTAGTTTCAGAAAATAAAAAGATAAATAAAGAATCCTTCCCTGTTGAGGGAATGAGCTGTGCCTCATGTGCTGCCAGTGTGGAGTCTATTTTATCACATACAGAAGGTGTGGCAAAAGCCAGTGTAAATTTTGCCTCAAACTCAGTATTGGTAGAGTATGACGAAACCATAAGCAAAAACGATTTGCAAAATGCACTGAGAAGTGTTGGTTACGATCTAATTATCGATACCGAAGACCCCACCGAAGCTCAAGAAGCATTACGCCAAAAGCATTATCAAGAAATAAAAAACAGAACCATTTGGTCTGCTGTGTTTACGGCACCCATTTTTATAATCGGGATGTTCTTTATGGATTGGGCTCCAGGAAAATGGATTTCACTGGCGCTCAGTATTCCTGTACTGTTCTATTTTGGTAGAAATTTTTATGTAAATGCATGGAAACAAACCAGACACGGGCAAGCAAACATGGATACACTAGTAGCTTTAAGTACTGGTATCGCCTTTTTGTTTAGCTTGTTCAATACGCTAGTTCCTGACTTTTGGAGAGCACACGGTATAGAACCACATGTTTATTACGAAGCTGCTACCGTAATTATCACTTTTATTTCTTTGGGTAAATTGCTCGAAGAAAGAGCTAAGTCGAATACTTCGTCAGCCATAAAAAAATTGATGGGTTTGCAACCTAAAACGGTAAAGGTTTTAATGGGTGGAAATGAGTTAGAAATTCCTGTTGGAGCTGTGCAAAAAGGGCACACAATCATTGTAAAACCCGGCGAAAAAATTCCAGTTGATGGCGCTTTGGTAAACGGTAATTCTTATGTAGATGAAAGCATGATAACCGGCGAACCCGTACCAGTTGCGAAAAGTAAAGGAGACAAAGTATTTGCTGGTACTATTAATCAAAAAGGGAGCTTTCAGTTTAATGCTGAAAAAGTGGGTGGAGAAACATTGCTTTCTCAGATTATTAAAATGGTGCAACAAGCACAAGGTAGCAAAACTCCAGTACAAAAACTTACAGATAAAATCGCCAGCATATTTGTACCAGTTATTATCGCAATTTCGATAGTAACTTTTATCGTGTGGATTTCTGTGGGCGGAGATAATGCATTTACCCATGCACTTTTAACTTCGGTGGCGGTGTTGGTAATTGCTTGTCCATGTGCTTTGGGTTTGGCTACTCCAACTGCCATTATGGTGGGTGTGGGTAAAGGAGCCGAAAACAATATCTTAATTAAAGATGCTGAGAGTTTAGAACTGGCTCATAAAGTAAATGCCATTGTGTTAGACAAAACCGGAACCATTACCGAAGGCAAACCAACGGTTACCAACCTCAATTGGGTGAATGAAAAATTTGCTAGTGATTTAGCGCCTATCTTATTAACCATAGAAGCACAGTCTGAACATCCATTGGCAGCAGCAGTTGTTGAGAAGTTGAAAGCAGAATATGTAAATCAAGCTAGTATCTCTCATTTTGAAAGCGTTACAGGTAAAGGAGTTATTGCTCAAGACGAGGCGGGTAAAAAATATCTGGTGGGTAATAGAAGGTTGATGCAAGAACATCAAATAGAAATTACTTCAGCTATAAGCAAACAAGTAAAGCAATGGCAAAACGAAGCCAAAACTGTTATTTTCTTCTCAGACGAAAAACAAATATTGGCCACTATCGCCATTACAGATAAGATAAAAGCTACCTCTAAATCTGCTATAGAAAAGCTAAAAAAGCGTGGTGTTGAAGTATACATGCTCACTGGCGATAATTTACAGACTGCAAAAGCAGTAGCTCATCAACTTGGTTTAACAGACTTTAGAGCCGAAGTTCTTCCGTCAGACAAAGCCGACTTTGTTAAAGAATTGCAGCAAAAAGGCAAAACTGTTGCCATGGTAGGCGATGGTATAAACGACTCCCATGCATTGGCTCAGGCAGATGTGAGTATTGCAATGGGACAAGGCTCAGACATTGCGATGGATGTAGCTAAAATGACCCTGATTACTTCTGATCTGGAATACATTCCTAAGGCGTTGAACTTGTCTACAAAAACAGTTCAGGGGATTCATCAAAACCTGTTTTGGGCATTTATTTATAACATTATCGGTATACCAATCGCAGCAGGTGTGCTCTACCCTATCAATGGATTTTTACTCGACCCAATGATTGCCGGAGCAGCAATGGCATTCAGTTCGGTATCTGTAGTATTGAATAGCTTGAGGTTAAAAAGCATAAAATTGTAATCAAAATAATGTAATGCAGAGTCAAAAAAGTATAACAGTTTTGCTCAGTAAAAATTTAGATTTGTATCAATAATCAGTTAAGAATTAAAGATAAAAGTTATGGAAAATATGAAATTTAAAACCACAATTAACTGTGGTGGATGTTTAAAAAGTGTTACTCCTTCTTTAAATAAAGTGGAGGGAATTAACCATTGGGAAGTTGACTTAGACAATCCTGATAAAGTATTGAGTGTAGATAGCAGCAGTGCATCAGAAAAAGAGGTTGTAGAAGCAGTGAAAAAAGTAGGATTTGAGATCGAAAGAATTGATGGATAATTAGCTCGAATTGTAGCTGAAATGATAGATAAAAGGCTTTGTATTTAGGTAAAAAAAACAGATTGTTTTTTACTTGACTTAACAAGAAATTGAAAAAAAGTTTCCTTTTCAATAAAAAAAGTTAAAACCATTTGCAAATTTCAGAAGTTATCAATTCGTAATCAGCTATTAATTCAAATAATTATTAAAATCATGTATATCAAAAAAGTATTTACAACAGCTATTATTACTTTATTTTGCCTTTCAGCTTCTTTTGCAAAAGTTGACCTTCCAAAAAATGATGTAGAAAAAACTGCAGCAGAGTACGAGGCAATTATTGATGGTCTTAAAATTAAAGTAGACAGTCTTGCAGAAGCGAAAAAAAGTGCTAACTCTGTTGAAGAAAAAAGAGCAATCAATAAAGAATTACGCGAAGTTAAAAGAGAAGTAAAAGAAGTAAAAAGACGTGCAGGTGGAGGTATCTATATTAGTGTTGGTGCGCTACTTGTTATCATCATTATCTTATTATTAATATAAGATTTACACAAATAAAAAAGGCGGATGATTATAAAATCACCCGCCTTTTTTTATACCTTAATTCTATATCAATTGCTGTAAGAAAGTGCTTTTGATTTCTTCCTTTTAGACTTTTTCTTCAATTTATTAATCCAGATAATGGTTCCTGTAACAGGCAAACTGGTCGCGATTAAACAAGCGATAAAGTAAAGAATCTTAGAGAAAGTACCGTAAACATTCCCCACGTGCAAAGCCTTAATCGATCTGGCAATTTTTTCATTTAGTGGCTTATCCGAAAACTTCTCTAAACTTTCTACCTCAGCCGTGTATTTGTTAAGCTTGAGTTCATCACCACCATTTGGTGCAAAAAAGCCTGTTTTGTACTTAGAAACCGAAACACTTGCTTGGTTTTCTTGAGGTAAATTCAATCTGTAATCACCTTCGTAAGGCAAAGTTTCATCTGCTTTTTTAATGTAATCTGCTAAAGATAAAGTTACTTCTTGCTCTGGTAAAGCTGCTGCTTTTTCTTCTTTTGGTCCACCACCTCTAGATCTATCAACTCCTAAAATATCATATAAACCTGTTCTGTACCACTCAAACGACCACTGCAAACCAGTTAAAGCCATTACTAACATCAAGATAAAAGCATAGAAACCTAAAGCGTTGTGTAAGTCGTGGTTAATTCGCTTCCAGCCAGCAGTGTATTTTATTTTTAAACCTTGTCTCCAATACTTCACTTTTTGTGGAAACCAGATGACCATACCTGTTAATAAGATAATTACAAAAATTACAGTTGCCCAACCTACAATCGGTCTACCCACATTCATATCTAACAGCAACCATCTGTGTAACCTGAACATTACCATAAAAAACTCAGAGCCTGCACCTTTGGTAGTACCTTTAATTTCGGCAGTGTAAGGGTCTACCAAGTAAGTTGTACCTCTCCTCTCCCCTTCTTTTTTCACATTTAAGCCAAGCGATCTTTCGGTATCGGCAGGAATTTCAATAGAAGATACTTTGGCTCCCAATTCAGCTTCTACAGATGCGATAATTTCTTCTTCAGATTTTCTAGGAAGTCCAGCTTCGTTTTTCACCTCATACACTTCTGCATTTAGCATTTCCTGTATTTCTGAGCTAAAGGTGTAAATGGTTCCTGTAAGGCAAACGACAAACAAAATGAGTCCTGAGGCGATGCCCAACCATAGGTGTATGTCGTTAAAAAGTTTTCTTACTTTTTGCCAAGTCGTGTTACTTTGTCTAGTATTCATTTTGGTAAATATGCTACAGATCGAAAGATGTTATTTTGAATTATTCTAAATATAGGGCTAAAAATAATAAAGGCTAAATAAATTCAACCAACTAAATCACTTTTTCAACCAAGTAATTCATTAGCGCAACTTACGAATCTGCAAATTTCAGCATTTGCATTCTGCTCAAAACATCCTATCTATGCAGGCAAATTATCAATTCAGATATAAAAAAAATTGCTACCAGTATGAAAAAAATACTATACAGCCTCCTAATTTTATTGAGCTTTACAGGTATAACTTTGGCACAAAATCACAAAGAAGAAATAAAAGAATTTCAGAAAGAACTGAA
The DNA here is from genome assembly GCA_002729595.1 of Thalassovita sp. Classification (GTDB taxonomy): domain Bacteria; phylum Bacteroidota; class Bacteroidia; order Cytophagales; family Flammeovirgaceae; genus Chondrinema. Next base: position 16,485 of record PBYL01000274.1, read on the forward strand.
TGAGGAGTATAAGAACCCAGATGAATCTCCCCTAAGTGCAAAAGATAGAAAAAAATTTAAAGGCCATCACTTTTTCCCGATTAACGAAAAATACAGAGTAGAGGCAAAATTTGTTAAAACAGCGAATGCCATGCCTTTTAAGATGAAAACATCTGCCGATGTATTCCAAAATTACGATATATATGGTGTAGTTTCTTTTGAGATTGATGGAGAAGAGTTCAAGTTAAACATTTACCAAAGCCATAGATTAAGAGAAACAGAAGAATATAAAGATTATCTATTTCTGCCTTTTACAGATTTAACTAATGGTACAGAAACCTATGGAGGTGGGCGCTACATCGACTTAAGGATTCCAGCAGGTGATACAATTGTGATAGATTTTAATAAGGCATATAACCCATATTGCGCCTATAGTACTGGCTATTCTTGCCCTATTCCACCAAAAGAAAATAACCTAGATATTAAAGTTGAAGCAGGCATCAAAAACAATGATTTATAAAATAATTGAAATAAATGGTGCAACATGCAATTTCTTTTTGTTACATATAACAGAAAGAAAAAAATTATAACTATGGCTATTAATCCAATAAAAAAAATTGCCCCACTGGGTTTTCCGTGGGAAACTAGTGATCCATTTTTATTTTGTGTACATCACGAAGATTTTTATCCGGCAGGTAACGAGCAAATGGGACCGGCTACTTCACTAGCTGGCAGAAGCTTGGGAAATGATTTTACTGTAAAAGATGGTTTTAGAATGTACCATGGCAAAACAGTTCCCGGTTTTCCAGCTCACCCGCACAGAGGTTTCGAAACAGTTACAATTGCCCGCAAAGGTTTTGTAGATCACTCAGACTCTTTAGGCGCAGCAGGCAGGTTTGGTGAAGGCGACGTGCAATGGATGACTGCTGGTAAAGGTGTGCAGCATTGCGAGATGTTTCCATTATTAAACAAAGAAAAAGATAATCCTTTTGAGATTTTCCAAATATGGCTTAATCTGCCCAAAGCAAAGAAAATGGCAGCACCTTATTTCTCTATGCTTTGGAATGATACCATTCCCGTTTATTCTTTTAGCGATGATCATGGTAAAACAACTGAAGTAAACATTATTGCTGGGGAAATTGAAGGCATAAAATCGCCTACTCCCGCACCAGACTCTTGGGCTGCTAATCCTGAAAATGAGGTGGCTATCTGGACTATTAAAATGGAAGCTGGCGCGAAGTGGATACTTCCTCAAGCATCTGAAACAGTTAACAGAAGCATCTATTTTTATAAAGGCAGTTCACTAAAAGTAGCTGAACAACTAATAGATAATTATAAAGCAGTGCATCTACACGCAGCCGAAGAAACGCTTATCGAAAATACTGGCGATGAAGCTTACATACTACTATTACAAGGTAAACCTATTAATGAACCTGTAGTTCAGTATGGTCCATTTGTGATGAATTCGCAAAGGGAAATACAAGAGGCATACAGCGAGTATCAGCACAACCATTTTGGAGGCTGGCCTTGGCCAACTACTGATCATGTGCACGATAGCTCTAAAGGTAGATTTGCTAAGTATGTAGATGGAACAATTGTAGAAAAAAATGACTGATTTTTTTTGATGAAATTCTTTTCTATCTTAAATCAGTCCAACCAGCAATAAAATCCATCAATTTTTTATGAACATATACTTGCTTACAGAGTTAATTTAAGCAGATATTTATTCACTATTATAATTTGTTCTAAAGTGGACCTCAAGCAAATATTTACTAATAATCAGAAGTGGATTTCTGATAAGCTTAAAACCGATGAATCTTATTTCGAAAACTTGTCTAAAGGACAAGAACCAGAGATACTTTATATAGGTTGCTCAGACAGCCGAGTAACTGCTGAGGATATGATGGGAGCTCAGCCGGGTGAAGTTTTTGTACACAGAAATATCGCTAATATGGTTCCTAATTCAGACCTCAGTTCAATGTCTGTAATTAACTTTGCAGTAAGCCATCTTAAAGTAAAAAACATTGTAGTTTGCGGTCATTATTACTGTGGTGGTGTAAAAGCTGCTATGACGAAAGCAGATTTAGGCATTTTAAATCCTTGGTTAAGAAACATCAGAGATGTTTATCGTCTTCATCAAGAAGAATTAGATAGCATTGAAGATGAGGATAGCAAATACAAAAGACTTGTCGAGTTAAACGTGCAGGAGCAGTGTTTAAATGTGATTAAAACACCTGAATACCAAAATGCAGCTAAGGAAAAGGCAATAGCTGTACATGGTTGGGTATTTGACATTCACTGCGGAAAAATTATCGATCTTGAGATTGATTTCGAAGCTATTACTAAAGAGATTATGGGTATCTATAAACTTACATAATAGCTTAATTATTAACATAAACCACAAAATATTTAATTGAAACATCCAATCTTAAACTAACATCAAAGCAATTCGCAGTTAAATGTGAATTGCTTTTTTTACGAATTTATCGTCTATTCTTCTGTAATCTCCTCTTTTATTAAGTCACCTAGTTTTCTAATTGCTGCTTCAATTTTACGCCCATAAGGTTGGCCAATGCTTATTCTTAAATAGTTGTGTAAATCTTTTTCCATAGAGAACATTTGCCCTGGCGCAAAGCTGATATTTTCTGCCATCGCTTTTTTGAAAAGATTTAAAGTATCCACTTTATTATTTAACTCAACCCACAAAACGAATCCACCTTTGGGTTTAGAAACTACTGTATCTTTTGGAAAGTAAGTCTCTATGGCCTGCTGATATTTTAGTGATTGAGTATGTAATTGTTTTCGCATTCTCTTAAGGTGCAAATCGTATCGGCCATGTTTGAGAAAATGAGCGAGGATTTCTTGTGTAAGTGTTGAAGAAGTTACGCTATGGCTCACTTTTGCTTGAAATACCTTGTTATAAAACTTACCCGGGTGTATCCAACCAATACGATAACCCGGTGCGAGCGATTTTGAAAAAGAAGAGCAATAAATTACATTGTTATTTTCATCGTAAGACTTGCATGAGCGACTGCGTTGTGAGCCATAATATAATTCGCCATAAATATCATTCTCTATTAAAGTAATATGATGTTTTGCTAAGAGGTTCACAATTTTCTTTTTAGATTCATTGGGTATAGTAGCACCTAGTGGATTTGAATAACTACTTACTAAAACACAAGCTTTGGGTTGATGTTCTTCAATCGCTTTTTCCATGCTTTCGATCACTATACCTGTGTTAAAGTCGGTCTCTACTTCTACTGGCTTTCTACCTAATGAAACAATGGTTTGGAAATTCCCAAAATACGAAGGCGATTCAATCAAAATTTTATCACCAGCTTCTGTACAAGCACTTATTGCCAAATTAATTGCTTCCATGCTGCCAGCAGTAATAATTAAATCATCGCTGTGTATATCCATACCACTGTGTACAGATAGTACAGCGATTTGCTCTTTTAAAGCAGGCAAGCCAGCAAAAGGGCCATAAAGCAGTGAAGAGCCACTTCTATAGCGGTTTACAAAGAGTAAAGACTTTTTAAATTTAGTCTCTGGCAGCAAAGAAACTTCAGGAGAGTTAAGCGAAAGTGATACAACAGATTTATTAAGTTCTCTACCATATACCATCTGTATCATTTCATCCAGACTTTTTGCATCAAGTTTTTTGTATTTGCTGTAATGCTTTTTAAACCTCGATTTTCTTAATGGATTTCTGGCAAAATAACCCGACCGAGCTCTAGATTCAACAAAACCCAAACCTTCTAAAGTGTTAAAAGCCTGATAGGCAGTCATTAAGCTAATGCCTTGTTGCCTGCAAAGTGTTCTTAAACTAGGAAGTTTCTCTCCGGCTTTTAGTTCACCTCGTTCAATTAAATCAATAATTCTCTCGGTGAGCAACTCGTGTTTGAACTTTGCCATCTGTTATAGTCAAAAATAAAAAAACTGTATCTGTTATAGTAGCTGCAAAATAAATACTTTTGTTTAATATAAAATATTATACAATTATGACTTTTCAGGCAAAACCCTTTGGATCGAGTCCTGCACCATTAATGTTTGTGGCTAAGTATGAAAATGATGGCTGGGACAATGGCACTATCGAACCTTTTACAGATTTGGTATTAAGCCCTTTTGCTATGTGCTTTCATTATGGCCAAACGGTGTTCGAAGGACTCAAAGCGTACAGATCAGAAGATGATCAAATTCTAGTTTTCAGACAGCAAGAAAACTTTCTCAGAATGAACAAATCATTAGAGAGAATGGCAATGCCAACTCTACCCCAAAAACTATGGGAAGAAGGCATTTTATCACTAATTTCTAATTTGAGAGATGAGGTCCCTCCTCATGGCGAAGGTTCATTATATATTAGACCTTTTGCTCTTGCAACTCAACCTAAATTAGGTGTAGAGCTTTCTGATGAATATCTATTTCTGGTCACTGCCTGCCAAGTAGGTGCTTATTACGATAAAAACCTGAAAGTTAAAGTAGAAAAAGAATTTACAAGAGCTGCTCCGGGTGGTGCTGGTTCTGCAAAATGTGGTGGAAATTACGGTAGTGCTTTCTATCCATTTAAAAAGGCAAAAGCAGAAGGTTTCGATCAAATCTTATGGACAGATTCTAAATCTCATGAGTTTTTTGAAGAATCAGGTACAATGAATTTCGGTTTCTTCATTGAAGATACTTTTATTACACCTCCTGCATCAGATACGATTTTAGATGGAATAACCAGAAAATCTATTATTGAACTAGTAAAAGATAAAGGTTACAAAGTAGAAGTTCGCCCTTTCTCAGTAACTGAGCTTAAAGAAGCATTTACTAAAGGATTAAAAATAGAAGCCTTCGGTTTAGGTACAGCAGCAGTAATTGCACCATTCGAAAGTATTTCGATTGATGGTGTTAAATATGCTTGCTATTGTGCTCCAGATGCCAAAATGTTTAATTTAAAGAAAGAATTAAAAGGTATACAAGAAGGTAAAGTATTCGATAAGTATGGTTGGAATACCATCGTAGAAAAATTTGTTGAGGCTTAACTTTGCATTAATCAAAACAATGGTGTGCGATAAAAGAATGTTTTTATTGTACATCATTGTTTAATAAATATGTTTCATTCCCATTAAGAAACAACACCGAAATCAGTAGATTTTCGAACCTCCCTTCCATTACAAATCCAATTTTTGTAAAAAATATTGAAGAACATAGATAAAACCTTACATATCCATTTTCTTCTATTAAACTTTATTAAATATGCTATTAGAAAAGATCATGTTTTCAATGTGAAACAATTACATATTGAACATGCAGGGCAAATTTGCAAACAAGGCTAATAACATAATTTTTTTCTATTTACTACCAATAATCTGTACAGCTTTACTGATTTACCAAGGTTTTAATAGCAGTTTTGATGTAATTACATTTATTGTAATTGCATGTATAATAACATTCTCTGTAGGTGGCTATTTTTATAGAAAAAGCACAAAACAGTTCCATATTGATAAGAATGGGCAAGTAATTAAATTGCTGCACGATAAAGTATTTAATAGTGGGACAGATAAGAGCTATGATCTTAATGCTTTAAATATTCTAGAGAGAAGGCTTAATCAAGCAATGGCATTCATCAGAGCAATTGGTAAAGGTGATTTAGATGCTTCTTTCCCCGATCTTACAGAAGATATTAAAGAGATCAATAAAGATAATTTAGTGGGTGAAATCCACTCAATGAATCAAAAAATGCAAGAAATTGCAGTCACTGAGCGTCAAAGAAACTGGGCGACAGAAGGGATTGCTAAATTTTCTGAAATATTTAGACAACAAGACAAGCCCATTGTTGAAATTCTCGATGCATTTTTAATAGAATTCTGCCGATATATTCAGGCAAACCAAGCCTCTGTTTTTGTATATGACAATGAAGGTAATAAGCTAGAACTAATTTCTACTTATGCATATAACCGTAAAAAATTCATTTCTAAAGAAATTGAACCGGGAGAAGGTTTAATCGGGCAAGTTTATTTAGAAAAAAGCAGTGTTTATTTAAAAGAGTTGCCAACAGATTATATTAGCATCACTTCTGGTTTAGGCGAAGCTACCCCTGCAGTAGTTTATATAGCTCCTTTAAAATTCAATGAAAGAGTTGAGGGTGTATTGGAGATCGCTGCTTTTGATGCATGGCAACCATTCGAAACCGAATTTATTGATAGAATTTCAGAAATAATAGGTTCTGCGCTTACTACACTTAAAACAGCAGAAGTAACCCAAAAGCTTTTATATCAATCTCAAGAAAAAGAAGAATTGCTCAAATCTCAAGAAGAAGAGATGAGACAAAACTTCGAAGAGTTGATTGCTACTCAAGAAGAAATGCAGCGTAAGGCAAAAGAAGCCTATGAGCAGCATGCTAAACTTTCAGCGATTCTAGACTCTTCAAAAAACTCAATTGTAACCTTAAATGAAAAAGGAAAAATTGAAACCATCAACAAGGCAACAGTTGATATGTTTGGGTATTTAGAAGATGAAATTCTTGGTAAAAATCTTGATTTCCTAATTCCAAATATTCCTTTTAAGTCTAAAGAAGAATTTAATAAAGCAAAAGATCAAGCTTTGAGACTTGTAGGTAAAAAAGCAGATGGCAAAACATTTCCAATTGACTTATGGGGTGGTGAAGCAGTTCTTGATGATCGTAGCTTGTTTAGTGGGATTATAACAGATGTTACTGAGCGTGTGAAGGCAGAAGAAGAGCAGGCAATGTATATCGAGCAAATGCAGGCACAGGAAGAAGAGCTCAAACAAACATTAGAGGAGATTCAAGCTTCACAAGAAGAAGTTCAACGACAGTCGAAAGAAGCAAACGAGCAACATGCCAAAATATCTGCTATTCTTAATACTACTTCTGATGCTATTATCACCATTGGTTCTGAAGGTTTTATAGAAACTGCAAATACAGCAGCATTAAATTTATTTGGTTATTCTGAAGATGAGTTATTAGAGCTAAAACTTCAGCAGCTTATACCTGATATGCCTTTTTCAAACAAAGAAGAGTTTGATCAAATGCAAGGCGATAAAAATGAAGTGATAAAACTTACAGCTGCTAGAAAAGATGGATCTAAATTCCCTATAGAATTTTCTGGTAGAGAAGCCAAATTAGAGAATAGACATGTTTATGTTTCAATCCTTCGCGATATTACTGTAAAGCAAAGATTAGAAGATGAGCAATCTATTTATATAGAACAGATGCAAGCTCAAGAAGAAGAGTTGAAACAAACTTTAGAGGAGATTAATACTTCACAAGAAGACTTACAAAATCAACTAGCTCAAACTGCAATGCTCAACCACGAGATGGATGCACGTATGGCAGTTTTGGATGAATCTACTATTGTATCTGAATCTGATATTTATGGCAATATCACTTTTGTGAACGATAAATTCTGTGAGGTTTCTCAATTTACAAGAGAAGAGCTTATCGGGCAACCACATAAAATTGTTCGCCACCCTGATACGCCAAAATTATTCTTTAAGAATTTGTGGAGTACAATTAAGTCAGGCAAAACATTTAGAGGTTACTTAAAGAATAGTAAAAAAGATGGTAGCGCTTATTATGTTGATGTGGTAATTGCTCCAATTTTGGATGAAAATAATAAACCAGTAAAATATATAGCTGCTCGTTATGTAATTAACAGTGAAACTTATGGAGAGCAGATGTTAAGAGAGCAAGCTATAAAAATGGAAGAAGCAGAAGTAAGTAAATAATTATATTCAGCACGTTTAGATTTAATACTTTTTAATCAGGCTCATATAGAGCCTGATTTTTTTGTTTGATCAATTCTGTTCACTTCCATAGAATAAAACTTCTAGTTCTTTACTATCTAGTTTTATTAGATCATCCGCATCACCAAGCACTTCATCAATTAAGCCATACTCTTTAGCTTCAATAGCATTTAAAAAGCGATCTCGTAGAAAGAATTCTTCAATTTCTTTCCAATTGTGGCCAGTATGCCTGCCCATGATATGAAACAACTGTGTTTGAAGTCTTTCTTGTTCTCTGGTAGCAATTCTCACATCTTCGGTGTAACCTTTGGCTCCCCCACCAGTTGGGTGCATATGAATGGTTGAATGTGGCAAAGCATATCTTTTACCTTTATGGCCTGTAGTAAGTAATGCTGTTGCCATACTACCAGTAAAACCAACAGACACAGTTGATACCGGAGCCGAAATCATTTGAATAGCATCGTAAATTGCCAAACCAGCATATACAACTCCTCCGGGACTATTAATATATAAGTCGATCTGACTGGTTTTGCTTTGGCTATTGAGATACAACAACTGAGCAATTATTAAATTGGCAACCTGATCGTTAATGGCTGTACCTAAAAAAATTATTCTTTCTTTAAGCAAGAGACTGTAAATATCATACGCTCTCTCGCTACGGTCATTGCTATCAATAACCATAGGAACTACACTGGCAAAAGGTGACATAAACTTGAAATTATAGTTTTGAAAATAGTTGAATTACTTTTTGCCTAAAGCTCTTGTGTTGGGGTTTCGTAAATAATTGCTGATGCACTGCTTCTAATTGGTTTTTCAGCCTTTTTCTACCGTAAAACTGAACCAACTCAAAGGTGTGTTTCTGCCAGAAAACATGATCTTTTAGGTTCTCATCTATCAGCATTTTTGCTTCAAATACAAGCTCATCTTCAGCCTGCATTTTTCCCTGAAGGTAAGCTTCTATCTCTTGTATTTCAGTTAAGGAAGTCATCGTAGATCAGGGATTTTTCTTTTACTTTGTTTCTTACTTTTTGCAAGCATTTGTACTTCTGCACGGTTGCAGAGCGCACACCTGAAAAGCCAAAATGTGAAGCAATTTGAGTTAATGGCAATTGTTCGTAGTAAAAAGCATGTAACAACTCCATACATTTGCTGCCAGCCTTTTCAAGAAAGTTTAGCAACCTCTGCTTTGAAGGAAGTGCATTCGATTCATCCACAAAACTATGACTGAACAGTTCGTTGGGTGCATCGAAAGAAAGTTTTTGATAACCTCCTTTAAACTGTTTTTTCCAAAGATTTTTGGCAATGCCAACTAAACAGGCTATTTCATTTACCCGAATAGATTGATGTTTGAACATGTAGTTTTCGTAATAAATAATTACTGCATCATGAAAAACATCTTTGGCAGCATCAAAATCGCCTCCCATTTTGCTAACATATTTAGCTACCATTGGAAATGCTTTTTGATAGAGCACCAATAACTCTTCTTCCCTATTGTAAACTGATTGATCTAAGGTTGCTATTTCTGGCATGAGCTTTAGGTTTTATTACTATGTGTCAAGTTTTAGCCAACTATCACCTTTTATTAAAATAAAATTTGAAACTAAGTTATAAAAATTATATAACTACCTGATATTCTGATCAATAAACCCTGAAATTATTTTTTGAAATCTATTATTACTTTAATCTAGCATAGAGGGAAATCAGCATTTTTAAATACGCTTAATTTCCACTAGTGAGGAAAAAATAGCATTTACTATTTGAGCAAAAAGCATCAGGCTAGACTCTTCAAAATATTTACAAAGTCGCTTTAAAAATTAAGAATAGACTTTAGCCACTAGAAAGAATTTAAAAAATCGATAACAATCATCCTTAACAAAATGTAGATTATAACACAGGCTCATAAAAAAATTTCACTAACAGTAAATTCTGATCATGAAACTTAATATCCATTACTACTTATTACTAGCATTTTTACCATTTGCAGCATATGCACAAGACACACACGAAATTACGGGAACAGTGATAGATAAAGAAACTGAAGACCCCGTCCCTTTTGCTCAAGTTGCCTTTTTTGAACCCGGAAATGAGACTCCTGTAGTCGGTACAGTTACCCAAGACGATGGCCAGTTTCAGATAGAAGTAGAAGAAGGAGAATACAGAATGGAGGTGGTGTTTGTTGGTTATGATGAAAAAGAGATTCAAACGGTTAAAGTCAACAAAAATAAATCGGTCGGTAACATTGCACTTATCCCCTCTTCTTTAAAACTCGATGAGATTGTCGTAGAAGGCAACGAAGTAAAAAGACCTGTAACTACTACACTAGAAGGTGTGAATGTTCGACCAGATCAAACCCTTTCTAATACGGGTGGTAGTTTGCTCGATGTGCTGAGAAATACTCCTTCTGTAAGTGTTGGGCAAGATGGTAGCATTACCTTAAGAGGTAGTGGCAATACCAATATTCTTCTTGATGGGAGAAACTCTTCTCTCACTGGAGACTTGGAGCAGATACCTGCAAGTATGATTGAAAACATCCAAATTGTAAATAACCCCAATGCAAAATACGATGCCCAAGGAGCTGGCGGGGTAATTAACATCAAACTAAAAAGAGGAAGCCAGAAAGGTACAACGGGAAAAGCAGAACTTACAATGGGTACTCGCATGCGTACAAATGCATCAGTAAACCTGAGTAGAAAGTCTGAAAATTTTAATATTTATGGCGGCTACAGTTATAGAAGTTGGCCGGGTGTAGGCAACTCCAATACTTCAAGAGATATATTTTCTAGCAATGAGCGACTGCTTCAACAAGTAGACAGAGAGCGAAATGATAAAGAACATACCTTTAATTATGGTGCTGATTATTTCTTTGGTAAAAATAAAATTAGCTACGAAGGTGCTTTCAATATGGAAGACGAAGAAGATTATGACAATACACAAACCGAAATTCGCTCTATTGATACCGACGATTTAATTCTTCAATATAAAAGGATTAATAATGAGATTGAAGACAATTACTCTTTTGACAATGCCTTCATTTACGAACGTACTTTTGATAATCCAGATAGAGAGTTAAGAGCAGTGGTAAGTCATTCGTACAGAGACCAGCAAGAAGAACAACTTATTGATATTTACAATGATATTACTGCCGAAAATGATGATGTTTCTCGCTACGAAAGAGGTATAAGTGATGATTTCAACAGCAATATTGTAATGCAATTAGATTATGTTCATCCATTTGAAAATGCCAAATTGGAGACAGGTTACAAGTCTATTTTTAGAACAATGGAGAATGATTACTTGTATGAAGCACAAAACCCAGATGAGGGAGAATGGGTAAATAGAACAGATGTAAGTAATCGCTTTAGGTATGAAGATAAAATTTTTGCAGCCTATGCCATTTACTCTAGTAGTATTGGAGATAAATTCGACTATGCTTTGGGTACCCGCGCAGAGCAAACTATGGTAGATACCAAACTCTATAATAATAATGAAACCAACGATCAAAACTATTTGAGTTTTTTCCCGAGTGTGCAAGCTCAGTATTTTCTAGACAAGAGCAACTCTTTAAAATTCACTTATAGTAGAAGAATAGACCGACCAAGCTCAAGAAGATTAAATCCTTTCCCAGATATTTCAGATTCATTAAATATTAGAATTGGTAACCCAAATCTACAGCCTGAGTTTATTAACTCTTTCGAGTTTGGGCATATGCTAAGTAAAGACAAATTTGAAATTACCACCAATGCATTCTTTAGACATGTAAATGGCCAGATCGACTGGATTGTGAGAGTGGAAGATGGAATTTCTTACAGAGGCCCACTTAACCTGAACAATGCCATGACATATGGTTTGGAACTGATTAATACTACGCAACTTACTAATTGGTGGAATATGAATTTTAGTTATTCGATTTTCCAAACACAAGTGGATGGTACAAACTTAAATTCAGATTATACCAACAAAGGACTTTCGTGGTATGCTAAGCTAAATACCGATTTTAGTTTACCGCTTGATGTAGATATGCAGATTACTGCCAACTACAGAGCACCCGAAGTGGAAGCACAAGGAAAAGATTTAGCCAGATATTATATGGATTTAAGTTTCCAAAAATCTTTTATGGATGATAAAGCAAATGCTACACTAAGTGTAAGAGACTTATTTAATACAAGATCTTTTAGAGGTGAGAATTTTGGCGAAGATTTTTACCAGGAATTTGAATATAAACGCGAGTCAAGGATAGCTCTTTTAAGTTTGAGCTATAGCCTATAGTTTAATGTTTTGTTAAATGCATAACCCGACTGTAATTCAGTCGGGTTATCTTTTTTATAGCTTTTTTAATGCCAGTTGAGAAACAGTTTTACCAATAGCCAACGAAGAAGTTGCTGCTGGCGAAGGTGCATTCAATACATTTACTACATGATCGGTTTCTAAGATTTTGAAATCGTCTATCAAACCACCAGTACGGTCACAAGCTTGCGCTCTCACTCCTGCTCCACCTGGCACTAAATCATCTTCTTGAATTTCTGGAATTAGTTTTTGCAGTGCTTTTGTAAATGCTGCTTTAGAGAAAGAACGATAGATTTCGCCTAAACCAGTTTGCCAGTATTTGGCAGCCACTTTTCTAAAACCTGGCCAGCTCAAAGAACCCATTAGGTCAGACATGTTGAAATCTGTTCTATGGTAGCCTTCTCTTTTAAAAGCAAAAACTGCATTTGGTCCGGCTTCAATTCCACCTTTTATCATTCTCGTAAAGTGCACACCTAAGAATGGGAAGTTTGGATCAGGCACTGGATAAATCAGATTTTTTACTAAGTGATGTTTCTCAGGTTTAATTTCGTAATACTCGCCTCTAAAAGGAACAATTCGTACATCAGTAGGCATAGTGAGTGCAGCAATTCTATCAGAAAACAAGCCACCACAGTTAATCACTAACTTTGTTTCGTAAGTGCCTTTGGGTGTAATTACCTCAGAGCTGTTTGCCTTGGTTTTTATATCTACAACCTTCTCCCCTAGCTTAATTTCTCCACCAAACTCTTGAAAGCGCTCAGCATATTTATAAGAAACCTGTGTGTAATCTATAATCCCTGTTTGTGGTACATGAATTCCCGCAACGCCATTTACATGTGGTTCAAACTCTTTCAGCTCTTCTACGCCAATCTTTCTCAGGTTTTCCAAACCATTTTCGTTACCACGCTTGTAAATATTCTCCATAGCTGGCAATTCACTCTCAGAAGTAGCCACGATAATCTTTCCGCACAATTCATAATTGATCTCTTCCTTTTCACAAAAAGCGATCAAATCATGGTAACCTTCCAAGCAGTTTTTAGCTTTTAAACTTCCGGGTTTATAATAAATACCCGAGTGAATAACACCACTATTATTGCCAGTCTGGTGTTTTGCCAGCACTGTCTCTTTTTCAAGCAGAAGTATGTTTAAAGTTGGTTGAGCTTCTTTTAAGCGATAGGCTGTAGCCAAACCTACAATACCTCCTCCTATAATGACAATGTCATACGATGTCCCTTGCGACATAATCTTTAATTTAGTTTATCTTTCAGCTTTTGCGTAAAACTAATAAAGAATTGAACAGCTTGGGGGTTCTTCATAGAATCTTTGTTGAGTACTTTTTCTGGTGATGCACCCATTAGAATCTTTTTTACTGGAGTTTCCATTTTTTTACCACTAATGGTATAGGGAACTTCCTCAATCACGATAAATTCATCAGGAACATGCCTTGGGCTACATGTTTCTCTGATTGTTTTTTTGAGCTCAGCCACCAATTGGTCGTCTAGTTGAAAACCTTCTTTCATCTTTACAAATAGCGGCATATAATACTCTCCACCTTTCAGCTCGATACAAGTAACCAAACTATCTGCAACAGAACTCACTTTATCAACCGCTCTGTAAATTTCACTGGTGCCAATTCTTACTCCACCACGATTGAGTGTAGCATCTGACCTACCGTAAATTATCACTGTATTTCTATCTGTAATTTTTATCCAATCTCCATGTCGCCATTTGCCGGGAAACATTTCGAAATAGCTCGATTGGTAACGTTTCATTCCTTCATCATTCCAGAAAAACACAGGCATAGAAGGCATCGGTTTTTCAATTACCATCTCCCCAACTTCATTTAAAAGTGGATTGCCATCTTCATCTAAAGATTGCATGGCGCAACCCAAAGCTCTACACTGCAATTCACCTTCATAAACTGGCAGTAGTGGATTTCCACCAACAAAAGCACTGCAAACATCCGTACCACCACTCATAGACATAAGCCAAATATCCGATTTGATGTGTTTGTAAATCCAATCGAAACCTTCTGGTGGAAGAGGCGAACCAGTAGAACCAATTGATCGCAATATAGATAGATCAAAATCCTTCCCCGGGTTTATACCTGCTTTCATACAAGCAATGATAAATCCTGCACTGGTTCCAAAGTGATTGATCTTGCATTCTTCTGCCAATTTCCATAATCGATTAATATCTGGATAAGCCGGACTGCCATCGTACAAAACAATCGAAGCTCCAGTAAGCAAAGCTGCATTTACGAAATTCCACATCATCCATCCGGTAGTACTATACCAGAAAAATCGCTCACCTTTTCGACAATCATTATGGAAAGTGAGATATTTAAAATGCTCTAACAAAACGCCACCATGAGAATGTGTAATCGCCTTGGGCATACCAGTAGTTCCTGAAGAATACAATACCCAAATAGGATGCTCAAAAGGTACAGCTCCGAAGGTTAATTCAGCGTTTGTATCACTTATCGCATCAGACCATTGCGTCTCATTTTCTTTCAGTTGAATATCAATGGTTTGATCTTTAAGGTAAGGGATGATGATGGTTTCTTTTAAAGTAGGTAACCCTTTTTGCAAAGTGCTTACTGCCTCAGATTTATCGAAAGGTTTACCATTATAAGCATATCCATCGATGGTGAATAAGACTTTAGGTTCAATTTGACTGAAACGATCAAGTACGCTACCGGTTCCAAAATCGGGCGAGCAACTAGACCAGATCGCACCAATCGAAATTGTAGCCAAAAATGCAATGGTAGCTTCTGGAATATTGGGAATAAAAGCAGCTACTCTATCACCTTTTTCTACTCCTATCTTTTTAAGATAGTTAGCTAAAGCTGCTGTTTTTGTTTCTAGTTCTTTCCAACTTATTTCTTTTAGTGGATGTATTTCTGATGAGAATATAATGGCAGGATGCTCTGCATTGGCATTTCTAAAAATATGCTCCGCATAGTTTAATGTAGCTCCTTTAAACCAGCTAGTACCGGGCATGTCTTCTGTGAGTAAAACCTGTTGATAGGGTTCATGGCTAATTATTTCGAAATACTCCCAAAGGCTTTCCCAGAAATCGCAAATATCATTTACGGACCATTCCCACAGTGCTTGGTAGTTTTCGAATTGAAGTTTTTTTTCTTTTGCCAGCCAAGACATGTATTTGGTTAACCCTGATGTTTGTTGCAATGATTGATCTGGCTGCCAAATGGTAATTGGTTGTTCATTATTCATATTTATTATTTTATGCGTTGGTCTTACCAAATTTACTCATTCCAAAACCAGCGATGAAATTAACTCCTAAAAAATAAAAAAGAGCCTAATAGTATCAGGCTCCTTTCCTAGCTAACTTATCTTCATAATATGAAGATTCACGACTTATTTCTAATCCTAATTATTATTCCGTTGCATTACTGCCTACATTTCCCTGAGCGATTAGAGTGCCCAGATCGTCGATAGATGCATGTACATTTACATAGCCATCTACAGTAATTATATCATTATAGGTCATCGCAGTACCTGCATCATCCATAGTGATGTTGGTTTTACCAATGCCTTCAGCATCAACATCTGATAGAGAAATAAGAATATCTCCTGGAGCTGTATCTACTGAACCTGCATGAATGTGTGATGGATGATCGCCAACTGTAACGCCCATTAATTCGATTACTGCCAGTGTTTCGTCGTTCATTCTCTCATAGAAAGTGATCATACCAGAAATACCCGCTTCGTCTTTTTCTGCCAATGCAAAACTTACCGATTCACCAGTTAAAGCATTTTGTCCGATATCGCCTTGAGCTACTAATGTTGCCAAGTTATCTGAACTTAAGTGCACATTGATATAGCCATCAAAATCAATCATTTCTGCATATGTGATTGCTGTGCCATCATCTAGCATGCTTACGTTGGTTTTGCTCATGCCATCGGTTCCATTCACATTACCCAAACTAATCGCAATATCACCACCTTCGGCAGCTGTATTCATGTGGATGTGTGATGGATGAGAACCACCTTCTGGTGTGCCTTCTAACATAATTGTTACTAGCGTTTCATCATTCATTCTCTGATAGAATGTTGCTGTACCACTAATACTAGGATCAGCTACAGAAGCAAGATCATAGGTCATCATTTCGCCAGTGAGTGCATTTTGTCCGATGTCGCCTTGTGCGATTAATGTACCCAAATCATCAATACTATTGTGTACGTTGATGTAGCCGTCAAAATCAATTACTTCATCATAAGTGATTGCTGTACCATCGTCTAACATACTAATGTTTGTTTTGCTCATGCCAGTGGCACCATCAATACTGCTAATTGTTACAGCAATTCCACCACCTTCAGCAGCGGTATTCATATGAATATGTGCAGGATGTGTATTGCCTTCTGTAGTTCCTTCTAATTCGATAGCAAGTAAAGTCTCATCATTCATTCTTTGATAAAATGTAGCTGTACCGCTAACATTAGGGTCAGCAACTGACATTAAATCGTAACTCATCATTTCGCCAGTGAGTGCATTTTGTCCAATATCTCCTTGTGCCACCAAAGTAGCTAAATCGTCACCACTCAAGTGTACATTGATGTAACCATCGTACTCGATTAATTCTGCATAAGTGATAGCTGTGCCATCATCTAACATACTTACACTGGTTTTACTCATACCAGTTGTTCCATCTACAGTAGTTAAACTAATCGCAATGTCTCCACCTTCAGCAGCAGTATTCATATGGATGTGAGCAGGATGCATACCTCCGTCAGGAGTACCTGCTAAATCTAGGGTTACCAAAGCATCGCCACTCATTCTTTTTGCAAAAGTGGCTGTACCGCTAATACTAGGATCAGCTACAGACGACAGATCGTATGTCATCATTTCGCCAGTTAATGCATTATCTCCAATATCTCCCTGAGCTACTAAAGTAGATAGATCGCTAGCGCTCATGTGTACATTGATATAACCATCAAAACTGATTAGCTCGCTATAGCTAATAGTTGTGCCATTGTCTAAAGCAGAGATAATGGTTTCACTCATACCGCTTGCACCATCAACAGGAGTTAGGCTTATTGCAATATCACCGCCTTCGGCAGCAGTATTCATATGTATATGTGCAGGGTGAGAATTTCCAGATGAGGTTCCACTCAAGTCGAGTGTTAAAAGTGTCGTTCCATCTTCTAGTTCTTCGAATTTAGCAGAGCCACTAATAGCTGGATCTGAAACCGATGATAATGTGAAAGAGGCAGTGTTGCCCGTAGTAGGATTTTCAGGCATCATAGTATCATCATCGTCGTCGCAAGCAGACA
>PBYL01000275.1 GCA_002729595.1 Thalassovita sp.
CTAAATTTTATTACCTTGTGTCTGACGCTATTAATATGATAAATGAAAAAACAACAACTAATTCAAGACGCTGAATCATTACAATTATCAACTCCTGCATCTCAAAGTATATCTTCTTATTTCGAAGAAAAAAACGAAATGGAGATTTGGAAAGAATTCAAATCTGGAAGCGAAGTAGCCTTAGTTGCGATTTATAAACACTTTTATAAATCACTATATAACTATGCTAGCCAGTTTACCAGAGACAAAGATTTAATTAAAGATGCCATTCACGATCTGTTTATAGAACTGATACAGAAAAGGAAAAAGCTGTCTGATACTTCTTCTATTAAATACTACCTTTTTAAATCTGTAAAGACCAATATTACCGCCAAGCTTAAGCGAAAAGGTAGAATAAACTTGATTGATAATCTATTGAACGGATACGATTTTGAGTTGAGTTTTTCGACAGAACAGCATCTCATCAACCATCAGTTAACCGAAGATAACAAAGTGAAGATCAGTCAATCTTTAAAGATGCTTACTAAAAAGCAAAAGGAGATTATCTACTATTTTTACTTTGAAGGTTTAAACCTGAAAGAAATTTCTGGTTTGATGGATTTTACAAATCAAAAATCTGCTCAAAATCTGCTTTATAAATCGGTAAAGGCATTAAAGAATAAGATAAAATGAAGTGAAGAACTTCTTATAAAAATGGCTAACTATAATCTAGTTAGCCATTTTTTATATTAATATCCCATTGCAGTGGCATCGCCGGTTCGGGTTACATCTGCTGCTCCTTCTAGCGATCCATCTGGTCTTACTAGAATTGCTTCCGTTCTGCCTAGTTGCTCAAATATTCGAATGTCGTGACCTTTGGCTTTTAATGCTTCTACTACCAAACTATCTACTGCGCCTTCTTCAATTACAATTCTATCTGGCAACCATTGCGAATGTGTTTTCTTGGCATTTACTGCTTCTTGCATGGTCATGTCAAAATCGATCACATTCACGATGTTTTCATAGATCACATTAATAATGGTTGAACCGCCGGGAGTTCCCAACACCATATACAATTCACCGTTTTTCTCAACAATAGTCGGACTCATACTACTTAGCATTCTTTTTCCCGGTTCAATCGCATTGGCTTCTCCACCAATTAAACCAAAAATATTAGGGAAACCCGGTTTAATACTAAAGTTATTCATCTCATTATTTAAGAAAAAGCCTGCTCCATCTACCATCACTTTATTACCAAAATAAGCCACCAAAGTTGTAGTGATAGACACTGCATTGCCTTCTTTATCTACAATTGAAAAATGTGTGGTTTCCAAACTTTCTATTCTTTCTACTTCGCCTGCTTTAATTTCCTGAGAAGGTGTCGCTTTTTCCATATCGATGCTGGCATTGCGCTCGGCAATGTAATTTTCATCCAGCAGCATTTTCACAGGTACATCGTAGTAATCCATATCACCCATGTGCTCTGCCCTATCTGCATAAGATCGTCTTTGCAGTTCCGTCATTAAATGGATGGTTTCTGGTGTGTTGTGTCCCATGCTTTTGAGATCATAAGCACTCGAACCTTTCAACAATTGCACGATGATGATTCCACCACTCGAAGATGGAGGCATAGACACAATGTTAAAACTATCACGATAAGTACCTTCAATGGCATCTCTCCAAACTGATTGATAATTGTCTAAATCTTCTTGGGCGATAATTCCGCCACCTTCTTTCATTTCTTCAATTAACAACTCAGCGGTTTTGCCTTTGTAAAAACCGTCTTTGCCATTTTGCTTTATCCTTTTGAGTGTTTCAGCCAAGTCTGTTTGCACCAGTAATTCACCTTCTTTCCACACAGAATCTTTTATTAGAACCATATCAGGATCGTTCCACTTTTTAAATTGCTCCATCGCATTATTAAAAGTAGAAGCATCATAATCTGTAACCGAAAAACCTTTCTCTGCCAATTCAATCGCTGGGTCGATTAACTCTGCAAAATCGAGTGTAGCAAACTTTTTATGAATCTGATCCATACCATCTACAGTGCCAGGAGTACAAGCAGCCAAGTGCCCGTGAAGTGCTTTCTCGTTCATCACCGAATCATTATCATCGATAAACATATCACGAAAAGCAGCAGCCGGAGCCGTTTCACGAAAGTCCAAAGCACCTTTTTTTCCATCAGCAGTTCTATAAACCATGTAACCACCACCGCCAATATTACCAGCTTTAGGCAACACCACTGCCAAAGCATATTTTACAGCAATGGCTGCATCAAATGCATTTCCACCTCTTTTTAAGACTTCGAGACCTACTTGGGTTGCCAGTGGATGCGCAGTAACTACCATGCCGTTGGCTGCCACTTCTCCTTCGTTAGCTTTCTTGGGGATTTTAATTTCTTTGAGGGCAGAATCGCCTTCTTTTACCGGATTGGAACACGAAAAAAGGCAAACTAAAAAACTGATACAAATAATATAGCCAGTTCGATTCATCATACAATTGTTTTAATCATAAATAGATTTAGGGGTAAACAAAAATACATGCTATCGATCAGAGAAGTGAATTATTGCGGCTTTTCTTTGTTAGGGAACTAAGGTTTTTTATTAAATATGATATTGTAATTTTGGAGCTCTGTTAATTGACAATCATCAATATTCTTATAATATGATAACTGATCAATCTCAGGCTTTTAATTGTTAAAGATTTTTAGATTTGAGCCAATATTTGGCCTTTTTATAAACAACAATAGATTAGTAAGAAATTTTTCTTAACTTAGGTAAGAACAATCTAGTAAAAGATTACCAAGAACAACTTGAAAATGAAAAACAACAGACATATTACCAAACATAACCTGCTATTTATTGATATTACCAGCATCATCGACCAAATAAAATGGTTTCTTCATTTTGCGGATATCAAATCAGTTTCTCAACTCCAATCAGTGCCTGTTTTAAATACATCGCGGCAAAAAATCAATCAGTTTAATAATTAAAAGTTCGAGGGATTACGTTTTTCCGATTTTAAAAGCTTTCCCCTACAGCAAATTATAATCAGATTTTTACTCAGTATTGATTTAAAATTTAAGAGATGAGAAAAGCCAAAGTCTTTTGGAATCTGTTATGCTTTAATCTTGCAATGTTTATTGCAGGTAATACTTGCGCGCAATCTATTTACACCCCGCAAATACCAGATCCACTTACTGAAACCTGGCGTTATAGGCATTTTGAGATTTTTGATAGCAAAGGAGTTAGAACATTTATACAAGATAAAGATGGTTTTAACTGGTTTGGTGTAAATGATGGCGTAATTAAATACGATGGATATTCTTACCAACACTATACAGAAAAAAATGGCTTGCCTGCTGGTGCCGTAACGCAATTATTAGAGGTAGGTCAAACATTGTATTCCGGTACTGAAAATGGTATTTATAAAAAGCAGGGAAACAAATGGGAACCTGTTTTAACGGTAAAAGATGGCGTAAACTTTAGCATACAATCTTTAAGAGAATTGAGTGATGGAACTTTAGCCATTGTTTTGGCAGAAGGCTTATTGCTGCAAAAGAAAGACGAACTGATCTTTGTAACTATCGAAAGTAAAGGGAGTTCTGTAATAGAAAACCTACCTATAAACACAGTAGTTACCCTCCCTAAAAGTACTTTAATAGACGATACTTTTACCAACATTTCTGATGTAATCGAGATTGCTAAAAACCGCGTTTTTATAGCCATTACGCATACTGGTTCAGGTAAAATTCTAGAAACTACTTTTGATGATATTTATAGCGGAAGCATCGAAAATTATAAGTTATATGATGATGAAACTGGCTTCTTATTAGGTGAGGCGCAGAAGTTTCTGAAAACTTCCACAGGTGATATATGGATTGTGAACCAATCTACCAAAAGAGGAATATACAGAATTAAAGATCGCAACTGGGATTACATAAGCCTGAATAAAATTTTTGGTGGAGATGAATATAATGTGAGTATCTCAGAAGGTTCTGATGGAAGTATTTGGGTAGGTGGATTGAGCAAATTGTTTGCTTTTAAAAATGATACTTGGGAAAAATATAACTCACCCGATTTCGACATTCCATCAACTAAAATCTTTGTATTTCCGATGGAGAACGACTACATCTGGATTACAGGCCAACAATCGGAAGTTTTATTGGTAGACCTTTCTGAAAAAAGATGGAAAAGCTATCCGGCATTAAATTACCAATGCACCACGCCAAATGGAGATAGTTGGTTTTTAACTGTTTCTGGTACGGTAGTAAAACAAACTGAAAACAATTGGTACGAATATACCGCAGAAGATGGATTGATAGATGCACCTGTAAGAATAATTTGTACTTCAAAAAACCAAATCTGGGTTGCCGGGAGCGATGAGGGTTCTGCTGCAACGGCTGTCTTAAGAGGTAATCGTTGGGATAAACAAATCCATAGCACACTCTCGTGGGGAATAGACCATAGAGCTGTATTTGAAGATAAAAGTGGTGCGCTTTGGTTTGGCGGAAGTGTAGATAGAGAAGCGCAAAAAGGCCATTTAGGTGGATTGCTGGAGTTGAAAAATCCAACGGCTGAAAATTTTATTTGGAAAGCACACCAATACAAACAAAACGGTTTGCAGCAATCTAATGCCTATGGTATTGCTCAATCTAAAGACGGAAACATCTGGCTTGGAGGCAGCTATTTGTACAAATACGATAACAATAGCTGGCAACAACAAGACGATAGTCATTTACAACAATTCATCAACATCGTTTACAGCGACGAATCTGAAAACCTATATGTAGGTTCGAGATTTTATGGGGTTTATGTTTTCGATGGTGAACAATGGAGTAATTACGGCATAAACGAAGGTTTAGAAAGCAACACCATTACCAGTTTGGCTAAAAGCAGCAATGGAATGTTATATGCTGCTACAGATAATTCCATCAGCTCTTTTAATGGAGAAGACTGGATGTCGGACATATTTCCGGCAGAAATGAACATGTCAAACGAAAGCGGAGATTTAAAAACAGACAAAGCGGGAAATATCTGGCTCAATAAATCTTCTAGAGAATGGAAAAGAAGAGCTTTTAATAATTCTTCTATCAGGGAAAGAGATTACAAAGAGTTTAAAACTTATCGCTATACACCAGATGAGCATTCTCCAAATGCCAACATCATCTTTTATAATAAAGAAGTGCAAAGCTCTGGTAACACTACCATTAGTTGGGAAGGTGAAGATTACATGAACAATACACCCCAAAGTAGTTTGGAGTATGCTTACAGAATTAATAATGGTGAGTGGTCTTCTTTTTCTAAAGAAAATAGCCATGTTTTTACAGGTCTAGATCCCGGAAATTATACACTAGAAGTTGTTGCCAGAGATACTGATTTTAATACAGATGCTTTCCCGGCTAAGGTTGAGTTTTACGTAATTGCACCGGTTTATCAGCAGTTTTGGTTTATAGCTACTATTGTCGCTTTTACTTTGATGCTCATTTACTTGAGTTATAAAATCATTACCAAAAACAAACATTTGGAAGCCTTGAACCTTTCACTGAGTGAAATAAACCACGAGCTAAAGGCTAAGAATGAACATATTGAAACTCAGAACAAGAAAATTGTTAGCCACCAAACCGATCTTGAACACACAAATAAAGAACTAGAAAATAAAAACTGCCAGATAGAAGCGCAGAGAGATACGCTTGAATCTATGTTGAAAGAGATTGATGTACTTTCTAAAACAAAGATCAAATTCTTTACGAATGTAACTCACGAGTTTAGAACTCCGCTTACTTTAATACAAGGTCCGGTTGAGAGATTGCTCAAAGAAGATTTAAACAAGCACGAAAAGCAAAATCTCTATGGCATCATCAACCGAAATACCAAAAGGCTTAAAAAACTAATTAACCAATTGCTCGAATTAAGAAAAATCGAAAATGGTATACTCGATCTTAATTTACAGCAAGACGATATAGTTAGTTTTATTAGTAGTTTGAAAAAACAGTTTAATAATCTGGCGCAACAAAAAGACATTGAGTATAAGCTCGAAAAATCAATTAAAACGAAGAGCTTCTATTTTGATAAAGATAAGATCGAGAAGATAGTCTTTAACCTGCTTTCCAACGCATTTAAGTTCACGCCATCGGGAGGCAAAATCAATATCACGCTTTCTGAATCTGTAAGAGATAAAAAAGAATATGCAACCATAAAAGTAACCGACACTGGAAAAGGCATCGATAAATGCCAACTAGATTTAATCTTTAAAAGATATTACAGTGCTTTTGATGGAGCCAATTACAATCAATACGAAGGTACTGGCATTGGGCTTTCATACATAAAAGAACTGGTGGAATATCTGCATGGAATTATAGAAGTAGATAGCGAAGTGGGCAATGGAACTACATTTACTATCTACATTCCGACTGATATGCAACCAGTAACCACACAGCCAGAAACTGTAAACCGAGAGTTTAAGTTAGAAAACTACGAGCAAGAATTTAAAGCGCTCGAAACTGCCGCAGAACAAATTCCGCTACCTACCAAAAATCCAGAAAAGAAAGATATAAATATCTTATTAGTAGAAGATAACAGCGATATGAGAATGTACCTGAAAGATATTTTAGACAAATATTATCAGGTAATAGAAGCTGCTAATGGTAACGAAGCAATTAAACAGTGTAAAAAATACGATATAGATTTGATTGTGAGCGATATTATGATGCCGGGAATGGATGGACTCACTTTCTGCAAAACAATTAAATCTGATTTTAACACCAGCCATATTCCTGTGATTTTGCTCACTGCCAAAGTAATGGAAGAAAACAAAATTGAAGGTTATGAACATGGTGCAGACGCTTACATCACCAAGCCATTTAATAATAGATTACTTATCGTAAGAATCGAAAAACTGTTAGAAAGTAGAGAAAGCCTCAAGCGCAAATTTAATTCTGATTTCTCAATAGAACCTAAAGAAATTCAGGTGAGCTCAGAAGATGACAAGTTCCTTGTTCGACTCACAGAATTGATGGAAGAGCATATTTCTGATTCTGCTTTTGATGTGAATAAAATGTGTGAAATGTCTAACAAAACACATATTCAGTTTATTAGAAAAACAAAACAATTAACTGGTAAAAAACCGGCTGAGCTGTTACGTACTTTTAGAATTAAAAGAGCTATTCAGCTTATAGAGCAGAACAAACTGCCAATATCCGAAATCGCCTACATGGTAGGATACGATTTACCTAATTCTTTCTCCAGAGCTTTTAAAAAAGAAATCGGGGTTTCGCCCACCGATTATGTTCTGAGTATTAGTAAACCAGTAAGTTAATATTAATGAAATAAGAGAAGCTATCTTGCTTAAGATAGCCTCTTTTTTCATCTATTTCTATCGGTTACTTTATCCAATCTTTTAGTGGAATATCTTGTGTAACTACTGGAGCAAAAATGTTTTCTAATGTATATTTTTTAGCTTCTTTGGCTGATAACTGATGGCTCCAACCTACGCGTTTAGAAATATCTGCTCCTTTGCCAGTATTTCCATATTCAGCGTAGAAGGTTGTTTTTTCTTTTTCGGGACTCGACCAGTTATCCCAACCAACAGGCAAAATATGCTCCCCCAGCTCGCAATTGATAAATACAGTTTTGGCATAATCGCGCCAAGGTCTACCCAGATAAACTTCATCTACACCTTCATCTGCGGTGATTTTGCAGTTTCTAAAAACATAGCCATAAGGTTTGCCTTTTGGCGTACTCGCTGCCGTGATAAATGAATTGCTTTTACTATTGATTGTACAAGAATCGAAAACTGCTGTGGCAGCACCAAATATAAAATCGGTAGTGCCCTCGATATAACAATTCAGATAATACTGTCTATCATTCTGTCCGGCGGCATACAAAGTATCTTGATGCCCCATAAACTTACAATTTTTAAAAACACATCTGTCTGCTTCAACAGCTACAGCAACTGCCTGACCTACTGCGCCAGCTGTGTTTTTAACTGTAAAATTCTCTCCAATAAAATCGTCTCCCTGCACCATTAAAGTTTGGCTGTAAAAGGTACTATTTCTACCCAAATCAATTTTATCAAAGTAATCATCAAAAGTGATAATGGTGTTTTCTACGCTCTCTCCAATTAGCGAAAGTTTGTTGTTCCAGGAGTGTACTTTTACCTTCTCTTTGTAGACTCCATTTTTAATGAAAATAACAACTCGTTGGGGTGGGAATGCTTTACTAGCATTAATTGCTTCTTGTATGGTTTTAAAATCTCCACTGCCATCTTGCGCTACAACCATCTTAAATTTATCTTCTGCACAAAGCTGAAAGCTGACTAATAAAAGCAAAATGCTAATCCATTTCATATTTTTCATCTATTTATCCTTTTTGCTGAAAAATACAGATTAAAGCCTATACAAAAAAAAGTCCTCCTAAGAATTTAGGAGGATTTTAGACTTAAAACAACAGTGAATAATTAGCTATTCTTATTCTAACAATGGTATTATATGGATTAACTGGTCGAAAAATTAATCTTCTAATCGACTTATCTCTACAAGATTATTTACTTCATCATCCTTAAATAATCTCGATTTTACTATAAAGCGTTTGCCCTTAGGTATTTCAAGCGAAAAACTAGAACCTCTACCATCCACCACGTCTATTGTTAACTGGGTATGTTTCCAATATTCGTATTGATCTCCACTCATCCAGAATGGTACACCCCCAATTTCCCCTAATTGTACATCGCTATAACCTATCTTAAATTCATCAGCTGGAAAACACATAGGTTGAGAACCGTCACAGCATCCTCCACTCTGATGAAAGATTAAGGGGCCGTTTTCAATTATTAGTTCGTTAATTAATTCGATCGTTTTTTCCGTTGCAGTGACTCTAGGTATCATATCATGCTTTGTTTAATTGTTTTATTAGGAGGAAGGGGTAAATAATGAATTTACCGCTTCCTGAATGGAAAACTACTAAAAAAAGCCTAGCTTCTCCTTCTGATATGATATTAACATATTCTTTGTCTGGCGGTAGTGATTCAACATCATTTTGTGAGTTTCTCTACCAAAACCAGATTTTTTGTATCCGCCAAATGGAGCGTGAGCAGGATAAGCGTGATAACAGTTCACCCACACACGGCCTGCCTGAATAGCTCTTGGAACTTGATATATCTCGTGCGCATCGCGTGTCCAAACTCCTGCACCCAACCCATAAAGGGTATCGTTGGCAATTTCTATTGCCTCTTCTGTAGTTTTAAATGTGGTAACTGAGGTTACAGGTCCAAAAATTTCTTCTTGGAAAACACGCATTTTGTTATGTCCTTTAAATATGGTTGGTTGGATGTAATATCCTTTTTCCAAACCGCTATTTAATTGGAACTTACCCCCACCACAAAGCACTTGCGCTCCTTCTTCACGTCCTATTTGGAGATAGTTAAGTATTTTTTCAAACTGGTCGTTAGATGCCTGTGCACCCATCATAACTGAAGGATCGAGTGGATTACCCATTTTTATTGCTTTGGTTCTCTCAACCACTCTTTCCATAAACTTATCGTAAATATCTTCGTGTACAAGAATCCTAGACGGACAAGTACAAACTTCACCTTGGTTTAATGCGAACATTACTGCACCTTCTACTGCTTTATCGAAATAAGCATCGTCTGCATCACCTACAGATTTAAAGAAGATGTTTGGCGACTTACCACCTAGTTCCATAGTTACAGGAATAAGGTTTTCAGAAGCATATTGCATAATTAATCTACCAGTAGTAGTCTCTCCTGTAAATGCAACTTTTGCAATTCTTGGAGAAGTTGCTAATGGCTTACCTGCCTCTGGACCAAAACCAGTAACAATGTTTAATACACCTTTTGGTAATACATCTTGAATTAATTCCATCAAACACATAATACCAGTTGGTGTTTGCTCAGCAGGTTTTACAACTACACAGTTTCCGGCTGCTATTGCTGGAGCAATTTTCCATGAAGCCATTAACAATGGGAAGTTCCATGGAATAATTTGACCGACGACACCAATTGGCTCGTGCAAGTTAATGCTGACAGTGTGCTCGTCGTGTTCAGACATTGTACTTTCATCTCCTCTAATTACACCTGCGAAATAGCGGAAATGATCGATACATAATGGAATATCTGCTGCTCTTGTTTCTCTAATTGCCTTACCATTATCAATAGTTTCTACAGTAGCTAAGTACTCTAGATTGTCTTCCATGATTTGGGCAATCTTTAATAATAGGTTTGATCTTGTTGCCGCTCCAGTTTTACTCCACGAAGGGAAAGCCTTGTGCGCCGCATCAAGAGCAAGTTCAATATCTTCTTTGGTAGATCTTGCAGCACGAGTAAAAACTTCTCCGTTAATAGGAGTTACATTGTCAAAATATTCACCTCTAACAGGTTTTACCCATTCACCACCAATAAAATTGTCGTACTGAGATTTGAAATCTACATGAGTGTCCACAAAAGGGAGCATTGTTGTTACATTTTCCATAATTACTAGTATTCGAGATTATTAAAAGATTAAGATGTTTCAATATTCCTAAAATTTATAGCAACTCAGATGGACAATTTTTTCAAACAATAGCATTATTTTCCCAAGTTCAAATCATTGTGGAAATCATAAATATTTTTGTTATATTAGTCTATAAACAACACCTATTTTTATTACTAACATAATCAACTTACATTGAACTTAATCACTCCATACAGACTCACAGGCATTGATAAATTGCATTCTTTGGTTGAACATAGGAATAGGTTTAACCTCGATTTTTGCGAACTAAACGTATTTGAAACCCACAAACAAGCTTATGATTTTAAGCTGAAATTTGGCGGATTTACGATTACATCGATGCTTCGTGGCAAAAAAGTAATGAGATTAAAGGGCGTAGACGATTTTGAATATTTACCAGGAGAAACGCTACTTGCCCCTGCAGAAACGTTGTTAAGAATTGATTTTCCTGAAGCTGAAATGGAACATCCTACACAATGTACAGCATTGGTTTTGGATAACAGTTACCTATTTAAGCAACTTGAATACATCAACTCTACTTGGAATCAAAAAGATTCTCAACTAAAAGAATGGAAAATAAATCCAGATGAGTTTTTCCTAAAGAATAATACTGATCTAGCAAGAATAAGCACCCGTCTGTTGGATGCTTTTACTGCGGATGATCCCTTTAAAGAATATCAGGTAGATTTAATTTTAAGAGAGTTAGTTCTTTGCATGTTAAAATTGCAAAACCTCTCTGAGTTAAATAAGGAGCATAAAACTGATCCGAACAGGTCTCCATTTCACGCTGTAATAAATTATATCTCTAATAATTTAAGCTCAGATATTCGCATTGAAGTACTTTGTAGAATTGCTTGTATGAGCAAGTCTTCTTTTTACAGAGCATTTACAGACGAATACGGAATTACACCTGTGCAACTGATTTTAGAAGAGCGTATCAAATACGCCAAGACGTTGTTATGCGAAGAAGAAATTAGTATAAAAGAAATTGCTTATGCCTGCGGATTTAACGATCCGAATTATTTCAGCAGGATGTTCAAAAAAATGGAAAATGAATCTCCTGTAGAATTCAGAACGAAAAATAATAAGATCAGCAAGCGATTGAGTTTTTAATTAAATTTCTTAAGCCTGAGAATCTGCTGTTTTGCTATTTAAAGAGCACTTCTTTTTGTAGAAATACTCCAAATTCCCGGGCTTTTTCATTGATCTTATCTTCAACTACATTACTCACCTCATCGAACATAGTAGTGCTAAATTCTACTTTGTCTTTCTTAATTGTTCGCTTCCAAGTTCCTTTAACTTGACCATCTACAACAATTATCGGCCAAAAAATTCCATTCATTGATATGGCTTTTTTATGATGTTCTGATGTGATACTTGCACTACGATTTGTGTAACTAATTAAATACTCATCAAAAGCAGGCAAGAGAAATACATCATCTTCGGGTTTGCTTGTATTGATACTGTCAGTAAA
>PBYL01000276.1 GCA_002729595.1 Thalassovita sp.
CATAAGATTCATAAGATTTCATTTGCACCTTATAGGCAGGCATAGATCGTAATACGCTGTCTGAATTTACGTACGCAAATTTTTGATCCTGTGCTAAGGATGAAAAAGAAATAACTACTAATGAAAATAATATCAAAAGTTTAGTTTTCATCTTCTAAAATTAATTTATGGTTTAAAAACTATCTACAAACATACTGAAAGTATAAGGAAACAAGAAAAATAAGCAGGCACGCATTACAATTTATAAGCATTTGTTTGAAAATAAGCTTGCAATTTCTCTTTGCCTTTACCTTACAATATCTTCTTGTTCACCCAAGCCCATGTTTTCCAACACATAATCTGAATAATTATAGATCGGATTTACATAGAACATGGAGTGGTCGTCCGTTTTATCAAAAATAAAGTGGACATTTTTTTCTTGAGCAACCTTTTCGGTAGACTCATATATTTTATCTTGTAAAGGCTTTAAAAGCTCTAATCTCTTAGTAAATACCTCTCCTTCCGGCCCGTATTTATCTACCTGAAACTTTCTAACCTCTTCTTTCTTTTTATCAATTTCTTTAACTCTAATATCTTTCATTTCAGAAGTGAGATAAACTTCATCTTTTTTGAAAGCATCGTTTAAAGAGTCTAATTGCAGATTTAATGAATCAAAGTTATGCTTCCACATGCCCTCAAAGTTTTCTAATTCATTTAGAACATCTTGATATTCTGGCATTTTCTTCAATACATAATCACTATTAATGTATCCAGCATATTCTGCAGGCTCTGGCTCAACTTCTTCTTTTTGCCCATATTGTTGCTCTTCACCTTCTTCCTCTTTGGGTTCCAATTCTGCAGTTATAAGTTTTGTGTAATTATGGATTGGGTCTGAATAGATTATTACAATACTAGAAGCTTTATCAAACAGAAATTCTAATCTGTTTTTTCTACATACAGTAGATACACCATCAAATATTTTTTCTTGAATTGGCTCAATTAAGGCTTGTCTTTTTAGATACAAAGCTCCTTCGTAGCCAAATTTAGATTGTCTGTATTCTTCAATTTCCGATTCTAGATCGTAAATACTCTGTAATTGCTTTTGTCTATCACTAGGCTTTAAAAGAATCTCTTTGCTAGCATAGGCACTTTGTAACTCTTCTAAAGCCTTATATTTTTGATCTAGTTCGTTTTTCCACGTCTCTGCAAATTTATCTAGTTCTTTCTGCGCATCTTTATATTCTGATAGTGATTGTATTACTACTCTCGAATCGAAATAGCCATACTTTTGCGCATGTACACCATACACAGACAAGATCAGAAAAATGCTAATTGAAAAAAATCTCATAAATTGGGTAATTTGCTAGGGAAACGCGAAAGTAATATATGTGGTTCAGAAACTATCAGAACGCATTTAGTCTTTTGGTCTACTAACACCTAATTGCTCTAATACAAAATCTGTATAATCTTTTGATGGTCTAACATATGGAAGTGATAAATCTGAGGCAACATCAAACAAGAAATCTACATTTTTAATTTTTGCTACTCGCTCTGTAGCTTTAAAAACTTTCTCCACAATTGGGTCAATAACCTGTTCTTTTTTAATGGTGAGCATTCCTTTATAACCAAACCTGTTATTTTGAAATTCTCTAAGCTCCTGATCTATCTTTCTAATCTCCTCTAATCTTTCATTTTTAAGCTCTTGAGTAAGTAAAGGTGCATCAATTTCGAACTGTTGCATCAACTTACTGCGCTCCATTTTCTTTTCTTTAATCTCTCTATTCCAGTTATTTATGAGGTTATCTATTTCTGCTACAGCAGATTGATACTCAGGTAAGTTTTTATAAATTTCATCAGTATTGACATAACCAAAACGCTGACAATAACTTTGAGTAGTTATTGCCAGCATTCCTAAAATCATCAAATATCTTGATATCGGCATCTGTTAAAAGCTAAATTAAAAAATTTTAAACACAGCCAAATTTATACATCTTATCTAAACTGTTGTCCGATTGTAAAGTGGAATTGTGCTCCATTTGCATCCGGATTGTTTGGAATTTCATCAAATCCATAACCCCAGTCAACACCTAGTAAACCAAATGCTGGCATAAAGATTCTTGCACCCACACCTGCTGAACGGTACAAGTTAAATGGATTATACTCTTCGAAACTACCCCAGTTATTACCACCCTCAACAAATGTTTGCACATAAATAGTTGCAGATGGGTTCAAAGAAACTGGATACCTTAATTCCATTACGAATTTATTGTATATAACTCCACCGTACTCATCTGTATTAGTTGGGTAAATCGAGTTATTTTGATATCCTCTAAGACCGATAATATCAGTACCAATTAAGTAAGAGTTTTGAGAAAGACCATCACCACCAAGAATAAATCTTTCAAATGGCCCTAATGCTTTAGATTTAGAGTATCTACCCATAAAGCCCATATTCACTCTGGTATTCAATACTAAATTACCAACTATGTTTAGGAACCATGAGTTATCAAACATCCACTTATGATACTCAACCCATTTGTACTGTTCAACACCACTTACCTCTGCAAAAGAACTTCCTGTAAACTGAGAGTACGGAGGTGTAAAGCTTGCACTTAATGAAACACTCGAACCTGTTCTTGGGAAAGTAGGTTGGTCAATACTGTTTCTGGCTAAAGTTGTATTAAATGTAAAGTTGTATGAAGTACCAGTAGAATAGTTTTCGAAACCTGTAGCATTGTAGTCTTCTAAATTATACACTAAGAAACTCAATGAGTTAGACATGGTAAAGTAGTCATCTGGCCAAGGTAATCTACGACCTAAACTTACAGTTACACCACTACTTTTTAAGCTACCATAAGAATCACCAGTGTAACTAATCAATCTAATTACCGATCTGTTAAAACTCGTTGTAAATGAGTTAGGCTTTCTACCACCTAACCAAGGTTCTGTAAAGGTAACTGAGTATGTTTGGTATCTTCTACCGTTTGCTTGCATTCTCAAGTTAAGTCTTTGTCCATCACCTTTAGGGAGCGGTTTCCAGTAATCGAAGTCTGTAATTCTTCTTAGTGAGAAGTTGTTAAATACAAGACCAAGTGTACCTACGAATCCGAACTGGCCACCCCAACCACCAGATAATTCGATCTGGTCATTTGGTTTTTCAGTTACATTGTATTCTATATCAACTGTACTATTTGCATAATTAGGTTTTGGATTAATTTCGATTGTTTCAGGGTCGAAATAACCTAAAGTTGCAAGTTCTCTTTGTGTTCTAATTAAATCTGACCTAGAGAATTTCTGACCTGGTAAAGTTCTTAATTCTCTGAAAATTACGTGGTCGTTGGTTTGCGTATTACCATTTACAATTACTTTATTAATGGTTGCTTGCTCACCTTCAAACATTCTCATTTCTATATCAATAGAATCTCCTTCTACAAGTACTTCAACAGGTTCTACTGAGAAGAATAGATAACCATCGTCCATGTAAAGTGAGGTAACGTCTGTTCCCTGAGGGTTAAAGTTAAGACGTTCATTCAATTCTTTTGGATTGTAAACATCTCCACGATCAATACCTAATACCATTGATAATTGCTCGTCGGTATATTTATAGTTACCTGTCCAATCGATATTTCTATAGAAGAACTTCTCTCCTTCTTCTATTTTAAGATCTATATTTACTGTTTTCTCGTCGTGATCGTAAACTGTATCTTCTACAATAGCCATGTTTCTGTAACCATTTTGGTTATAGTAATCAACTAGCTTTTGCTTATCGTTTTCGTATTCTTCAGGGATGAATTTAGATGGGCTGAAAATTCGAAGGAATTTCTTCTCCTTCGTTTTCTTCATTTTCTTTTTAAGTTTCTTTTCTTCAAAGGCAGCGATACCTTCAAATTTGATTTCATTGATTTTTACTTTGGATTTTTTATCAATGACAACCTTCAAAATAACACTATTACTTAAAACAGTGTCTTTTTGAGGAACAATCGTTACATCAACATTCTTAAAACCTTTCTCAATGTAATGGTTTTTAAGTGTGTTGGTGGTGTTTTTTACCAAAGCATCAGTTACAACCCTACCTCTTATCAGCTTTATTTTGTCTTCAAGTGTCTGTCTTTGACCTTTAGGGACTCCTTCAAACACAATTCGGGAGAATCGTGGCCTTTCTGTAAGCTCTATCTGAAGAAAAGCTTTATTACCCTGAATTTCTGTAACCGAAATTTTAATATCTCCTAAAATCCCTTGTTTCCACAGTTTTCTAATAGCCAATGAAATGTCATCACCAGGTATTTTGATTTTTTCACCCACTTTAAATCCTGCAATAGAAATAAGTGAATTTCTATCGAGAAATTGAGCTCCAACTACATTTATACCTCCGATTTCATACTCCGTTGGTGTGCTATAATCAACATTTACCTGAGCCAACAGACAAAACGGCATGGTAATCCAAAGGGATATTAATAATAATTTCTTCATCTACTTCTTTCAATTAACCTTAGATAGTTGCTCACTAGTTTTCCCAAATCTTCTTTCTCTCTGCTGATAAGAAAGAATTGCTTTATTAAACTCTTCTTTATTAAAATCCGGCCAGAGTGTATCAGTTATATATAATTCAGAATAAGCAATTTGCCATAATAGATAGTTGCTAATTCTCATTTCTCCGCTGGTTCTAATCATTAATTCAGGATCTGGAATACCTTTTACTCCTGTTTGGAGGTATGATGCGAATAAATTATCGTCTATTTTATCTGCATCAATTTTACCTGCTTTAACGTCTTCAGCTATCTTTTTTGAAGCATTCACTATTTCCCATCTTCCACTGTAACTTAAAGCAAGCACCAAATTAAGTCCTGTATTATCTTTTGTAAGCTTTATCGCTTCGTTTAATTCCTTCTGGCAAACTGACGGCAAAGACTCTACATTTCCTATAGCCATCAACTTAATATTATTTTTATTAAGATTTCGGGCTTCTTTTCTGATCGTAGAGACTAATAAATGCATTAATGCAGTTACTTCGTACTCAGGTCTAGACCAATTCTCGGTAGAAAAAGCGTACATCGTTAAGTACTTTACACCCAATTCGCCGGCTGCTTCAGTAACTTCTCTTACACTTTTAACTCCGTGCTGGTGACCTTTTACTCTCATTGAGCCATTTTTCTTAGCCCACCTGCCATTACCATCCATTATGATGGCTATATGAGCTGGTATATTTGATTTATCTATTTCTTGTTTCATCAAAGCTTCTGTTTGCTTCTTTATTCCGGGAAACGCGAAGTTACTCAGAAGCGATTTTTAAAACAAATAAGGAGCTGATCGGTTACCATTACTTTGGAAATGCCCGAACATTGAAGATCGTTGCTTGAAAGAAGGAAAAAATCCGATAAAATTATTTTTCGTCTATTGAAAAGAGAGTTCTACGCATTTGGTTCACTTTTTCTTCTGCGTCTGTAAGGTAATCAAGAGTATTAGTAATGTTAGCTGGAACCCCCATAATAGCTGCAGCTTCTTTTACTGCTTCGCGCTCTTCTAATGGGTAATCTCCATCTGCTCTTGACATCTTGATAGAATTATAGATGAGTGTCTTTGAAAAACTCAAAGACATTTCGTGAGGGAGTTTATTTAAAATTTCGTTGAGGTCTAGATTTGAGAAATCTACCCCTAAAACCTTTTGTACAATATGATCTGGAATTTGAGAAATATTGGCAAAGTTATATTTATACCATTCTTTTTCATCCTCAGAAACTACACCATCTGCACCTGCTATACTCATTAAAGCATAACCGTAATTCAAGTCTATTTCATCAGAAGTTTCTTGTAAGCCATAAGCATGCTGTACAAGCTTTGTAGTTCTTCTGATAGAATTAGAAAAATCTGTAAGTTTTTTATCGTCTAACTCAAAAATTGACCTCCTGGTAGCTTCTATCGACTTTTCGGTGTTTACCAAACCTTCGATAGTTTTTGCCATATATTCTGGTATCTCAAGCATTTCAGAAAACATTTTAACCGCTTCTCGCTCGTCTTCTGAATAATTATTATCTGCATGAGACATTTTGATAGAATCGTATAAAAGAGCTCTTTTATAATTGATTTTAACCTTAAATTCTATTTTGCTTAGAATATCGTGCAAGTCAGCATTTTTGTAATCAAAATGCTTAATTGCATCGCCAAACCCTTCATGAGCATCTATCAATTCAGAAAAATCTTCTAAAAGCCATTTCATTTCTGCGTCTGATATTTCGCCGTCAGCACCAGCAATGCTCATTAAAGCAAATGCATAGTTTACCCATGTTTCTTCAGTGGATTCTGAACAACCGTAAATTTCTTTAGCTGCTGAAGATACTTTTAGCAATGCTCCCATGAATTAGTTTGTCTTTAATAATCTTAAAAAATTGAAATAACTGTCACTAATTTCCTAGAAAAAATTGTGCTACAGTTAGTTGCTACTGCATCGCATTTATAACAATTTTGTTTCCAATTAATTGCAAAAGCCCGAAGATTAATTATATAATCCTCGGGCTTTATTTATAATGTATTATCTATAAATAATACAATCCGAAATTTAATCTCAATTAAACATGTAATGCTCTATTATCGGTAGCAGCCAAACATGCTTCTTTCATCGCTTCGGTATAAGTTGGGTGCGCATGAGACATTCTTGCAATATCTTCTGCAGATGCTCTGTATTCCATAGCAACAACCGCCTCAGCAATTAAATCTGCTACTCTAGGGCCGATCATATGTACACCTAAAATCTCATCAGTTTCAGCATCTGCCAATACTTTAATGAGTCCATCGATATCCATACTTGCTCTTGCTCTACCTAAAGCACGCATTGGGAAAGAACCTGTTTTATACTTTTTACCCTGCTCTTTTAATTGCTCTTCTGTATAACCTACACCAGCAACCTCTGGCCAAGTATATACTACGCCAGGAATTAAAAGATAATTGATATGAGGTTTTTGACCAGCTAGCATTTCAGCTACATATACACCTTCTTCTTCTGCTTTGTGTGCTAACATGGCTCCTTTAATCACATCACCAATAGCGTATACGCCATCAATTTTGGTTTTAAGGTGCTCATCTACCTCAATCTTACCTCTATTATCTGTTGCTAAACCTATGTTTTCTAAGCCTAAACCTTCAGTATAAGGCTTTCTACCTACAGCTACAAGGCAATAATCAGCAGAAAACTCTTTCTTCTCACCTTTAGCATCTTCAGTTTCTACAATTACCTTTTTGCCTTTAGTTTTAGCACTAGTAACTTTAGTTTTGAAGTTAAATTCGAAACCAATTTTCTTTAATGTTTTTTGAAGTTCTTTAGCTAATGTTTTATCCATGCCAGGGATAATTCTATCAAGATACTCTATTACAGTAACTTTAGTCCCCATTCTAGCATAAACAGAACCTAGTTCAAGACCAATAACTCCACCACCAATCACAATTAGTTCTTTTGGAATTTCTTTAAGATTGAGTGCTTCAGTAGATGTAATTACTCTTTCTTTATCGTACTCTACTCCTGGAATTATAATTGGCTTAGAACCAGTGGCAATAATTGTTTTATCAGTTTTTACCTCCTCTTCTTTTCCATCTTCTCCTTTTACCACGATTGTATTTTTATCTTTAAAAGAACCTACACCGTGAAAAACTGTGATTTTATTTTTTTTCATCAAGAATTCTACACCATCGCAAGTTTGTTTTACGACTTCGTTCTTTCTTTTTATCATTTGAGCCAAGTCAACCTTAGGACTTTTAACCTCAATACCATGCTCTTTAAATGTATGCACTGCATTGTGGTAATGCTCTGAAGAATCTAGTAATGCTTTTGACGGGATACATCCAACGTTAAGACAAGTACCTCCTAATGTGCTGTATTTTTCTATAATCGCTGTTTTTAACCCTAACTGTGCTGCTCTGATAGCCGCCACATAACCTCCAGGACCAGATCCTATTACTGTTAAGTCGTAATTCATGTTATTATTTGTAAAGTGTTATTAGCTAATTAAATAAAAATATGCTTCAGGCTGATTAAAAAAATAGCTTTACTGCCTGAAAAGAGTAAAGCTATTTGTATTGAATGTTTTATACTCCAAGCATGAGTCTAACTGGATCTTCAAGAAGTTGCTTCACTTTAACAAGGAAACTAACTGACTCCCTTCCATCAATTACTCTATGATCATAAGACAAGGCAACATACATCATAGGTCTTACTACTACCTCACCGTTTACTACTACAGCTCTTTCTACAATATTGTGCATACCTAAAATTGCAGATTGAGGAGCATTAATAATTGGTGTAGAAAGCATAGAACCGAAGATACCACCATTAGTAATAGTGAAAGTACCACCAGTCATTTCTGGAATAGTAAGTTTTCCATCTCTTGCTCTTACAGCTAATCTTATAATCTCAGCTTCAATTTCATTAAATGACATTGACTCTGCATTTCTGATAACTGGCACTACTAAACCTTTTGGCGTAGATACAGCTATTGAAACATCACAGAAATCGCTGAAAACCATTTCTTCACCATCAATTTTTGCATTAACTGCTGGCCATTCTTTTAATGCCTCACACACAGCTCTTGTGAAGAAAGACATAAAACCAAGACCTACACCATGCTTTTCTTTAAAAGAATCTTTGTATTTCTTTCTGATATCCATGATTGGCTTCATATCCACCTCATTAAAAGTGGTAAGCATAGCCGTTTCATTTTTAACAGAAACAAGTCTTTTAGAGATGGTTTTTCTTAAAGAAGACATTTTCTCTCTTCTCTCTCCACGTTCTCCCGGAGCAGCTTTTACTGTTTCAGTAGCAGCCTCTTTCTTAGGAGCTTCTTTTGTTGGAGCTGGCTTTTGCTTTTCAGCTTTAATCGCATCTTCTTTAGTAACTCTGCCATCAACACCAGTACCTTTTATAGATTTTGGATCGATTCCTTTTTCTGAAAGGATTTTAGCAGCTGCTGGAGAAGCATGACCGCTTGCATAAGTATCATTTGAAGAAGTTGGAGCAGCAGTGGTTTGCGACTGTCCATTTGAGCTTGAAGTTGTAGAAGTTGAAGCACTTGCCCCTCCTTCTGCTACTTTAATTTTACAAATAAGCTCTCCAATGTTAAGTGTATCACCCTCTTTTGCTACAATTTCCAAATATCCTGTATTTTCAGCAGCAAGTTCGAAAGTAGCTTTATCAGATTCTATCTCACAAAGTATTTCTTCTTCTTCAACGAAATCACCTTCTTCCTTTAGCCAGGAAGCAATTGTTACTTCGGTGATAGATTCTCCTACAGTTGGAACAACCATGGAAATAACCTCACCAGTTAACCCACCAGATGAAGCCGGTTTTTCTTCTGTAGTAGCTGCTGTTTCTTTGCTTTCTCCACTGTCTTCACCACCCTCAGAAGGAGTAATTACGCAGATTTTTGTCCCAATGTCGATTGTCTCACCTTCCTCAACAATGATTTTTAAGATTCCAGAAGTTTCTGCATTTAACTCAAACGTTGCTTTGTCTGACTCAAGCTCACATAAAACTTCCTCTTCTTCCACATATTCTCCGTCTTTCTTTATCCATTGGGCAATCGTAACTTCA
Source organism: Thalassovita sp. (assembly GCA_002729595.1). GTDB lineage: Bacteria > Bacteroidota > Bacteroidia > Cytophagales > Flammeovirgaceae > Chondrinema. Next base: position 9,554 of record PBYL01000276.1, read on the forward strand.
TTTATTGACTCCCCTACAGCAGGTACCGTTACTTCTAGGCTCATATCATTAATATATTATATTATTATATGTGTTTTAGGTTTAAAATTTAATTATCTGTTGAATGCTGCACTAACAATTTTTTGTTGCTCTTCTTGGTGCATTTTAGAGTATCCGGTTGCTGGAGAAGCACTTGGCTTTCTTGCTACAATTTCCAGATCTTTTCTCTTATAATATGTCCTTAGAAGATATGTCCAGTATCCCATGTTTACAGGTTCTTCCTGTACCCAGATCAATTTACTCATATTCTTATACTTAGAAAGTACTTTCTCGACCTGAGTTTCAGGGAAAGGATGCAGCTGTTCAATTCTGATAATGGCAACATCTTTTCTCTTATCTTTTTGTTGCTTTTCAAGCAGATCAAAATATATTTTACCAGTACACATTAGCACTTTTTCAACCTTGTTGTATGGTTTTGCATACTCGTCGTCAATTACTTCTTGGAACTTACCATGTGTAAAGTCTTCTAGTGGAGAAACTACACTTGGGTGTCTCAATAGTGATTTAGGACTCATAACCACACATGGTTTTCTAAATTCCCATGTAACTTGTCTTCTCATTAAGTGGAAGAAGTTTGCAGGAGTAGTGATATTGGCTACAACCATATTATACTCTGCAGAAAGTTGTAAGAATCTCTCTGGTCTTGCATTTGAGTGTTCTGGTCCCTGCCCTTCGTAACCGTGGGGTAATAGCATTACTAAACCACTCATTCTTTGCCACTTAGTTTCGCAGCTACTAATAAACTGGTCAATAGCAACTTGAGCACCGTTAGCAAAATCACCAAATTGCGCTTCCCAAATAACTAGTGCGTTCGGGTTTGCAAATGAATAACCAAATTCAAAACCTAATACTCCATACTCAGAAAGTAAAGAGTTGTATATCATAAATGGAGCTTGATTATCGTCGATTTTGCAAAGGTTGCAATATCTCTGATTTGTCTCAGCATCATTCAAGATTGAGTGTCTGTGCGAGAATGTTCCACGCTCCACATCCTGACCACTCATTCTTACAATTTTATTTTCAAGCAAGATTGAACCATATGCTAAAAGCTCAGCAGCCGCCCAGTTAAGACTCTTGTCTTCAAAGAACATTTGCTTTCTTTCTTTTAACAGTTTATCTATCTGTCTTAAAGGTTTAAAATCTTTAGGTACATTAGTTAAAGCATCAGCTACTTTAAGTACTGTTTCCAGTTTGATTGAAGTATCTGGCGATTCTTCGAAATCTTCTGGCACAGATCTTCTCATTTCTTTCCACTGAGCTTCTAGCACCTGCTTTTTATATGGCAAAGGATGTTGTTTTACTTCCTGAAGTCTTTCATTCAGCATTTTTCTAAACTCCTTGTCCATTGCTTTTGCAACCTTCGCTTCTAATTCACCCTGAGCGATTAATTTATCTTTGTAAACTTCTCTTGGGTTAGGGTGTCTAGAAATGATGTTGTAAAGCTTAGGTTGCGTAAACTTAGGCTCATCACTTTCGTTATGGCCATGTCTACGGTAGCAAACCATATCAATAAAGATATCGCGCTTATATTTTTGTCTGAATTCCACAGCTAATTTTACTGCAAAAAGCACAGCTTCCGGATCGTCACCATTTACGTGAATCTCTGGAGCCTCAATAATCTGTGAAATATCAGTTGAATAAATACTTGATCTAGCATCATGGAAGTCAGTTGTAAAACCAACTTGGTTGTTAATTACGAAGTGAATTGTACCTCCAACAGAATAACCTTTTAGGTTAGACATTTGCACAATTTCGTAAACAATACCTTGGCCTGCTAAAGCTGCATCACCATGAATTAATATAGGAATTAATTTAGAAGGATCTTTATCGTATATAATATCCAGTTTAGCTCTAGCATTACCTAAAACAACAGGATCTACCGCCTCTAAGTGAGAAGGGTTTGGCATTAAGTTGATAGTAACCTCTTTACCTCCGTATGCTTCTATTTGAGAAGAAAAACCCATGTGGTATTTCACATCACCATCTCCCATTGTTTCATCAGGAAGAGCAGCACCTTCAAACTCATTGAAAACCTCATCGTATGTTTTGCCAACAATGTTGGTCAATACGTTTAGTCTTCCTCTGTGTGCCATACCGATGATGAATTCACTTACACCAAGTTCAGCACCTTTTGAGATAATAGCATCTAAAGCTGGAATTGTAGATTCACCACCTTCTAATGAGAATCTTTTTTGACCTACATATTTTGTATGAAGGAAATTTTCGAAAACTACAGCTTCATTTAATTTCTGTAAAATTCTTCTTTTCTCTTCTAACTCAAGTTTAAACTTAGGGAATTCAATCTCAACCTTGTTTTTGAACCATTCGTAAACCTCCGGCTCTCTGATTGACATAAACTCAAACCCAACATTTCCACAATAAATTTTTCTTAGTCTAGCAACTATCTGCTCTAAAGTAGTAGCTGAGCCCATTCCCAATTCTTCACCTGCTGTAAAAACAGTCTTCAAATCCTCTTCACCAAGACCAAAATCTTTTAAATCTAGAAGTGCTTTGCGGTCTACCCTTTGTCTTACTGGGTTAGTTGTAGATTCTAAGTGACCTCTTAAACGATAAGCGTGAATTAAAGCTCTTACAGCAATTTCTTTCTTTAACATTGAGCCTGTTAAAGCATCTGGTACCATGGTAGCACCATCTTCACCGTATTTAGCTTGGGAGAAATCAAACCCTTCAAAAAAAGACTTCCAGGAGTTATCTACAGAGTCGGGATTTTCTTTGTAAGATTTGTATAATTCGTCGATGTATGCCCCGTGAGCATTGGCAATATATGTGTATTTATCCATTGGAAAAATCAAGTGATTCGAGTTATTAACAAAACTAATATTAATATACTAATTAACAAAAATACATATCCGCATACGCAAATATCGACCTTCTTTTGCTTAAGCTACTTTTAGATGTTATAACTCGAAATATTAAAAAAACTGTTTTTATGATATTGAATTTTTTTAAGATAATCTTCTTAATTTATTAAAGAGTCTTGTATTTAAAAAAGTTTGAAAAACTATTAAAATTTTATTCCTTTTTCAACTCAAACTCATTTTTTAATTAAATTAAAAATCTTTTTTTTTAAATATTTTCTAAATTTTAAATTGGATATTTCCAGAAAAAGGAGATTCTCAACCAGAGAGCTTTCCTATTTAGAAAAATACCTCAGTAAAATCGAAATTATTTCAAAATAGCTTAAACAATTGTTCTTTGTTGAAACTCAAGTTTA
>PBYL01000277.1 GCA_002729595.1 Thalassovita sp.
ACCATTGAGTTTTATAAAATATGGTTTCGATAGAAAATCTCTCACACCATATGCACATTGCAAAGAACCTATAAAATCAGGAGCCTATAAGATTGGTGCATTAATGCCTGCGATTATTCTAGGTTTAATACCTTATGCGATTTCTATTATAAATGGCAGTTTCTATTTATTTCTGTTTGGTACTTTTTTTACCACAGCTGCTTGTGGAGACTTCTTAGTACTTTGGTTAATCCGAAACTTAGATAGAAATGCCATGGTGGAAGATCATCCTTCAAGAGCTGGCTGTTATGTATACATTACAGATGAAACTCCTTTTGTTCCAGACAGGTCTATAAACCTTCAAAAAGCATTAAAACTTCAAAACATTTATAAAATTCCATTTCTTGTAGTTGTACTTTCGGCCGGAGTTATATTTGGCTACAGACTAGTTTCATCTGTAATGGAAATTCTATAATTATTTAAAAAGGGTGTTATCAGTTTTGGCTGATTTATTTATATCTGTGTATATCTAATCTGAAATCAATTTATTAATAATTCTTACTGCACAAGTAAGAATCGAAAACCTTTTTACTTTCTTTTGATTAGTTTTATTGAACATAGAAGATAAATAAAATGAACCATATCCGGAAATTATTAAATATTCTGGTGATCTTGATATTTCTTTCAGCTTGTAATGAAAATGATAGTGTAAGAAGTATAGAAGTATACACAGGAGATGTAGAAAAAGTGAATAACTCTTTTCAAATTAAAGGTTACTACATCGATGTGTTATTAGAACTGGAATATAATGGAAATGTAAACGCGAGTAGTGTAGGCATTTCAGAGCATGGCCATTGTTGGTCGTTAGATTCCCTCCCAGAAGTAGTAGATAATTGCACCCGATTAGGAAGCCTAGCAGTGCAAGATACCTTCTATAGTAGCTTGGAAGGCATAGAAGAAGGTAAAACTTATTTCTCAAGAGCTTATGTAATTACCGATAACACCATATACTATGGCAATACAGTTACATTTACTTCGGATGTAGATGATGTAGTTACTGATCCTGAACCAGACCCGGAACCTGAGCCCGATCCAGAACCTGTTAGCTTTTGGGACGAAATGAAAAGCTTTCCTGGAAGTGTAAGTAATAGCTATGCTGGATTTGTGCTTAGTAATTATTTATATGTTGGTTTTAGTTCTATGCAAGATGACGATCAAAACCTCAGATTTTGGAAAATAAATGTAGATAATAATAGATGGGAGCAGATAGATGAGTTTGAAGGTGATCCTGTTACAAATGCTGTTTCTGTAACTCTAAATAACAGGGCTTATCTAATTGGAGGTTCATATTTGTATAATAGTTCGAGGGCATCAGATCAATTTTATGTCTACAATCCTGATGACGACGATTGGGATGAACTAGATGATTTTAAAGGCAAAGCTAGAGCAAATGCTATGGGCTTAGCTTACCAGAATAAGATATATTATGGTTTAGGCGAAAACAGATCTGATATTTACGAATATGATCTAGAGAATGAAAAATGGAGCGAAGTAAAAACAGATTTACCTCATGATTTAAGAAAGCGCGAAAATGCAATTGCTTTTTCAGCTAACAATAATATTTACATAGGTTTTGGTCAATCGGGCGATTATAAGAATGACCTTTGGAGATACAATACAGATTCTGATACATGGACTCAAATGGCTACTTTCCCCGGCAATGGCAGAATAGTTTCTTGTTTGTTTAATATAGGGAGTACTGCATATTTTGTAGGTGGAGATAATGGCAGTGGCATAGCAGAAAACTGGAAATACATAGTAAAAGAAGACCGTTGGCAAAAACTAGACGATAATTTTGAATACCTAGATGAAATAGCATTTGGTATGGCATTAAATGGTAAAGGCTATGCATTGCTTTCTTCTGGTCAAGCATTTTGGCAATTTACACCACCAACAGACTAAACAACATCAAATTGAAAATACATTACTTACTTACGCTTTTTATTAGCTTAATTACTATACCTAGTGCATTTACACAAAGTCTTACTTCTAAAGAAAAAGAGGCTTTAAGATACGAAGCTGGTGCTTTTGTAAAAGAACTTGAATTACTGTTGAATAACATTAGCAATGATGAAAGTAGCAGGTTAGAGCGAAATACTGTGATTGAAAATAGTTTCAACTCAATAGGCAATCAGATATTTTTTAATGAGAAAGTAGTAATTGAAGACGATATTACTCCTAGTCATTACAACTATGAAAATGTAGTTGATTTAACTGTTGAAAAATATCTTAAAAACTTCGATTTATTCTACAAAAAACAGCAATACAAATCAGTGAAATTCTCAGACTTTTATGTTTCTGATGTAAAAGAAGGTAGCTACATTTATTTAGAGGTTTATTTTAAAAGTTTGTTTAAGGGAAATCATGTTAATTATGATTTGACCTATAAAACAACAAGTAGAGTAGCTACTATTATAGCTACACAGTCTGGTAAAAAATGGGATTTAAAAATTGCTAGTATCGTTTTTTATAATCCAGAAAAGCATAGAGTGTTATTTGATCTGGAAAAAGACCCTCTAGAAATTAATGCAATTGAATTAGACACAGAAACTCCCACAAAAACAATTAATGAAGACGATATAGAGAGAAAGCAACAAGAAGAAATTGTAAAGAATACAGAGTCGAGTTCTAATACAAATGGGATGTATTACTTTGCAGGTGTACGCTTAGCTTATGAGTCTAATATAAATAAACCGGGTATAGGCTTGGCTCTAAAAGCAAAACCCTTTGATGAAAATTATGCATTCTATCTGGAAATGAGATATTTATTTAGTGAGAGCACTCAAGATACTATTAACTCGCAAGAATTTATAGTAAATAGGTTTGATGTAAGCCTTGGAGCGACTTATGAGTTTAATACCAATCTAGAAACGATAAAACCTTTTGTACTTGGAGGTGTCAACTATACTCAATCTGTGCTAAGTGCCACCGAGTCCAATTTTGAAGAAGCACCTAAAGCCAGTGCCAGTGGTATTGAACTCGGTGGAGGTATTTCCTATCAGAAAACTCCAAACCATCCATTAAGTTACCAGAGCCGAATTAGCTATATAACCGGTAAGGCATCGAGGTTTTTAATACAGGTTGGAGTAAATTATAAAATCAATCAGAAATAAATTTATTAACCAAAGCTTCTGCTTCTTTAAAGGCTGTTTCAATGTTATCATTAACTAATGCTACATCAAACTGCTTTTCAAATTTTAATTCTTCAGAAGCTTTTGCAACTCTTTCTAAAAGCTTGTCTTCAGATTCAGTATTTCTGTTTCTGAGTCTAGCTTCTAGTGTTTGAACATCAGGTGGTTTTACAAAAACTGCCAATGCCTGATCTCCATATTGTTTTTTAAGATTAAGTCCTCCCTTTACATCAACATCTACTATTATATGCTTGCCTTCATTCCAGATTCTGTTTACTTCTTCTTTTAAAGTACCATAAAATAAACCTTCATAAACCTGCTCATATTCAGCAAAGGCATTTTGTTTTATTTTTTCGATAAAGGTTTCTTGAGAAAGAAAGTAGTAATCTTTACCATCTACTTCATTAGGTCTTTTGCCTCGAGTAGTGGCAGAAATAGAAAAGGTAAGGCACTTGTTGGTTGCTAACAAGTGCCTTACGATAGTAGTCTTGCCGGCTCCGGAGGGTGCCGAGAAAATAACGATTTTACCTTGAGACATGTAGTTTTAAGCCATATATTGGATTTTAGATAAAATTTCATTCGCCAGTCCATCTGGCACAGGTGTTTTTTCCTGCTCAATTTTTTTCTTTAAAAACTCAACAGTCGAAGATTCCAGATTGTAATAAGAAATGCAATGTCCGCACTTCATAAAGTAATCATTGAAGCGATTTTTGTGCTCTTCTGAAGCTTCCCCGTCAAGAATGAGCTGTACAATCTCAACGAATTCATCGCAGAAGCGCGAATTCCTACTAGTTTCGGTATTGTTTCCCATATGCCATTGTTTTAGTGTAAATTGTTATTTATAACCCATAGATTGTGCGTATTTTCTTAGTTTTTCTTTAAGCAAGTTTCTAGCTCTGTGTAATCTTGATCTTACTGTTCCTATCGGAATATCAAGGATTTTAGCCATCTCTTCATAGGTAAAACCTTCAAGATCACATAAAATTATCACAATTCTAAAATCTACTCCCAACGAATTTAATGCATTGGTAACTTCATCACCAATTCTGTTCTGTAAAGTTTCAGAACGTAAATCGATAGTTAAGTTTTGGTCAGTATTTTCAGAGTTGTAATAAGTTTCAACTTCTTGATAGTCTACTTTAGCTGGTTGCTTGCTTTTCTTCCTATAGTCGTTGATAAAGCTGTTCTTCAAAATTCTAAACAGCCATGCTTTTGCATTTGTTCCTTTTTCGAAAGAAGTTATGAATCTAAAAGCTTTTAAGTAAGTATCTTGCACTAAATCTTTAGCTTCTTCTTCGTCAAAAGTGAGTTTATAAGCAAAATTATACATAGAGTCTATGTGAGGCATAAACTCGTTTTCAAATATGGCAACCTTCTCTTTTTCAGAGTAATTTTTTTTGTTATCTGACATAGGATCGTTAGCTGTCTGAGTATTGATCTGTTGAGTATTCAAAGTTGATAATTTTTAGTATATAAATAAAACTAAATTGGTATATGGGTTAACATTGGGAAACAATGCTTTATATAATAGTAGGATATTTCTACTTTTCCCCCTAAATAATTTACGCCTTTTCAGTGTGAAAAACTGTTAAAAAAAGTTATAATCGAATTATATTTTGTAATGCTGCTATTAGTAAAATTTATTCACTGCAAAATTAGCGAATTATGAATCAGCTCTCATTTGGTAAAAAAAGTGTGATAAGCCGCGAAAAATGGAGAATTAACCGAGAGCAACTAGAAAAAAATAAGACAAAGTATAAGCTCAAGTGGACAAAAAATAAATACCTGTCTTATATTGATGTAGCAATTGAGTGCTTTGGTTTATGGCTAAAACTAACTGGGCAATACAAAAGAGGAATTGAAAATGCGAAGGAGATTCAGGTGAAAGAATTAGAGCTAAAGTTTAAAAATTTGCCCGATGCTTTTAATAATTATAAAATTCTTCACCTTACAGATTTACATATAGATACCATTCCCGGATTTGAAGAAAGAATTATAAAAAAAATAAAAAATCTTAATTATGATGTGTGTTTTTGGACAGGTGACTACCGAAAATATACCAGTGGAGATTACCAACAAGTTAAAGAACCTCTAAAAAAGATTATAGAAAACACCCATGCTCCAGATGGAGTTTTTGGCTTGTTAGGCAACCATGATACATGGCAAATGGTAGGTGACCTAGAAGATATAGGTATCGAAATGTTGATTAATGAATCAATAATACTAGAAAGAGAAAAACAGGAAATATTAATAACTGGTACTGATGATCCGCATTACTTCCCATCGAAATATCACGAGCAAGCATTAGAAACCGAAAAGGCACTTTTTAAAATAGCGCTCATCCACTCACCAGAAATGTATGAAGAAGCTGCAACCAATGCTTACGATTTATATTTATGTGGGCATACTCATGCAGGGCAAGTTTGTTTGCCTAATGGCTTTGCACCTCTAAAAAATCTTAAAAAGGGAAAACAGTTTTTAAGTGGACTTTGGAAATATAAATCGATGATTGGCTATACGAGTCCCGGTTGTGGTGTGTCTGGTTTGCCTGTTAGGTTTAATACTCAAGGAGAAGTTACGCTTATAACCTTAAAAAAAGGGGTTTAGAAATCGTATTTATTTTTTCGGCTTTTTTGAAAATGATCTTTCAAATTACTTCTAATTTTAGTTTCAGTTAAAAATAGCTGCGATTTTTATTTATTAAAATGAATAATCCATTAAAAAATAAGCAGTTGCTTCACCTAGAAGCATCATAGAAATAGTCAATAAAAATTTTTTTTTCAGACATTCAAAACCATTGTTTATTCAATCTCCCAAAAATTCACTCTATATTTAAAGTTCCTCAGGAAATTAAATTAGGCAATCCTGAATATTAAATGTATAAACAAGAAGAACAATGGGTAAAACACTTTTTGAAAAAGTATGGGAAAATCATGTTGTTTCCAGTGTAGATGAGTCTACTGACATTCTTTATATAGACAATCACTTCATTCACGAAGTGACCAGTCCTCAGGCTTTTGCAGGTCTAGAAAAAAGAGGAATTGGTGTGCTAAGACCAGAAAAAACAGTAGCTACGCCCGATCATAATGTACCTACCATTAATCAGCACCTTCCAATTAGGGAGGCATTATCTGCCAAACAGGTTTCAAAGCTTACAGAAAATTGCGAAAAGTATGGCGTAAACTTATATGGTTTACAACACCCATATCATGGCATTGTACATATTATTGGTCCAGAGTTGGGAATTACTCAACCGGGTATGACTATCGTTTGTGGTGATAGCCACACTTCTACACATGGTGCATTTGGTACTATCGCATTTGGTATTGGTACCAGCGAAGTAGAAGAAGTTTTAGCAACACAATGTTTGCTACAGTCAAAACCTAAAACCATGAAAATCCAGATTGATGGAGAATTGGCTAAAGGAGTTTTGTCTAAAGACATTATATTATATATCATTTCTCAGATTTCTTCTAGTGGTGGTACTGGCTACTTTGTAGAATATTGTGGTTCTGCAATTCGCTCATTGTCTATGGAAGCTAGAATGACTATCTGTAACATGAGTATTGAGATGGGAGCAAGAGGCGGAATGATCGCTCCAGATCAAACTACTTTCGATTATGTAGAAGGAAGAGAATTTGCTCCACAAGGAGAATCGTTTAACAACGCTGTTGCTTACTGGAAAACTCTTTTCTCAGACGACGATGCAGTTTTTGATAAAGAATTGTATTACAAAGCTGAGGATATTGAGCCGATGGTAACTTACGGAACTAACCCTGGTATGGGTATAAAAGTTACTGGTACAATTCCAGAACTTTCTGAGATTACTGAGACTGGTAAAAAGTCTTTCATGAAGTCTCTAGATTATATGGGCTTTAAGCCAGGTGAATCTTTATATGGTAAATCTGTAGATTGGGTATTTATAGGTAGCTGTACCAATGCACGTATCGAAGATTTAAGAATGGTGGCTGAGTTTATCAAAGGAAAGAAAAAAGCAGAAGGTGTAAATGTTTTAGTAATTCCAGGTTCTAAGCAAGTTGAAAAACAAGCGATAGAAGAAGGAATTGATAAAGTGTTAGAAGAAGCTGGTTTTAAACTAAGAGAGCCGGGTTGTTCAGCATGTTTAGGTATGAACGAAGACAAAGTTCCAAGAGGCGAGTACTGTATCTCAACTTCAAACAGAAACTTTGAAGGTAGACAAGGTCCTGGAGCTAGAACAATTCTGGCAAGTCCGTTAATGGCAGCAGCAGCAGCTATTACTGGTAAAATTACAGATATAAGAGAATTGGTTTAAAACAGAAAAATACTTTCGAAATACAATCATGGAAAAATTTAATACAGTAGTCAGCACAGTAGTTCCTTTGCCAATATCTGATGTTGATACAGATCAAATTATACCTGCAAGATTTTTAAAAGCAACAACTCGTGAGGGTTTTGGTGATAACCTATTCAGAGATTGGAGATACGATACTGATGGTAATCCTAAAGCAGATTTTGTTTTAAATAACTCTGAGTATTCTGGTGAAATACTAGTAGCAGGAAAAAACTTTGGTAGTGGTTCTAGCCGTGAGCACGCTGCTTGGGCAATCTACGACTATGGTTTTAAAGTAGTTGTATCTAGCTTCTTTGCAGATATTTTCAAAAACAACTCATTAAACAATGGTTTACTTCCAGTACAAGTTTCAGAAGAATTCTTAGAATCTATCTTCGAAAAAGTGGAAGCAGACAAAAGTACTAAGTTAAAAGTTGATCTTGTAGCTCAAACGATTTCTATAGAAGGAACAGATTTATCTGAAAGCTTCGAAATCGGTTCTTACAAGAAAACTTGTTTGTTAAATGGTTACGACGATATCGACTATATCTTAGATAATAAAGATAAAATCCTCGAATACGAGAAAAATAGTATAAAATTTTAATAATCTGAAATAATGAAAAAAAATATAGCGGTACTTAGTGGTGATGGAATTGGTCCTGAAGTAACCAGTCAGGCTATAAAAGTATTAAACGCAATTGCTGATGCATTTAACCACGAGTTTGAATACGAAGAAGCTCTAGTTGGTGCAATAGCAATCGACAAAACTGGCGATCCATTTCCAGAAGAAACTTATCAGGTATGTAAAAAGTCTGATGCAGTTCTTTTTGGTGCAATTGGTGACCCTAAATACGATAACGATCCTACTGCTAAAGTAAGACCAGAGCAAGGCTTATTAAGAATGCGTAAAATGCTGGGCTTGTTTGCTAACATTCGTCCAGTGTCTAGCTACAAAATCTTAGAAGATGCTTCTCCACTTAAGAATGAAATCGTAAGCGGAACCGACTTTGTAGTATTTAGAGAGTTAACTGGTGGTTTATATTTCGGTCAGCCTCGTGGAAGATCAGAAGATGGAAAAACTGCTTTCGAAACTTCTGTTTATACTGAAGAAGAAATCATAAGAATATCAAAACTTGCTTTCGAAACTGCTAGAAAACGCAGAAACAAAGTAACATTGGTAGACAAAGCAAACGTATTGGTTACATCTCGTTTGTGGAGAGAAGTGGTTACTAAATACCACAAGGAGAACTTCTCAGATGTTGAGCTAGAATATCTTTTTGTAGATAATGCTGCAATGCAAATTATTCTTAACCCAAGAAACTTTGACGTTGTACTTACAGAAAACCTTTTTGGTGATATCGTAACTGACGAGGCTTCTGTAATTGCTGGTTCATTAGGTTTATTACCTTCTGCATCTATGGGTAGTGGTTTAGGTTTATATGAGCCAATTCACGGTTCTTATCCACAAGCTACAGGTTTAGATATTGCTAACCCAATGGCTTCTATTCTTTCAGCTGCTATGTTGTTAGAAATGTCTTTTGACATGGTAGACGAAGCTACAATTATTAGAGATGCTGTAGAAGAAGCAATGAATACTGGTTTTGTTACTAAAGATATTAATGCACAAAAATTCTTTGGTACAAACGAAGTAGGTGATAAAGTAGCTGCTCTTGTAAAAGAAAAAAGCGCTGCTAAAGCTTAATAAAGTTTTATATAATAAAAGCCGACTTAGTTAATCTAAGTCGGCTTTTTTATTAATAATTCTATCAGAATTTATCTTTTAAATTGATTATCAATTATTGATTTTACTAAAAGGTTGTAAGCTTCGAAACCCTACTTTTATTTATAGAATGCATTAGCCTTAATCAATTGGCAACAGCATATCTCTTATTCTGAATTTTAGCCGCTAACCAATAACCTGTAATTGAAAATACTACAACAATTGTAGAGAAAACCATATAAGCAGTTTGTGCTGATTCAGGACTTACCATCAACCTATTAAATACAACTGGTGCAGATGCCGAACTTACAATAATTAAAAAGTGAGTGATTCCTTTTACACTACCCAAATATTCTGGTGGATAGAGTTCTGCCCAAATAGCAGATTTTAGTAAAGAAAATAAAGCTGTAGACATGGCTGTCATGCCAAGGTAGAACATGGCAATCCAATGCGCATTTCCAAAAGCGAGAGCCAAAAAGGCAACGCCAATCGGAATTAAGAAAAATGGTAACAGCTTGGCGGCACTCATTCTATCAATGGCTTCACCAAAAAAGATACTTACAATCACTTTAATTACCGCATATAGTGTAAAGCCAACAGCCAGCAATTCCATTGTCCAACCTTTGTGAGCAACTAACTGATTGTGATTTATAAACATCCCAGTAATTACAAAAGGAATAAACATCATAATCATGTTAGTAACATAAAAGCTAGGTTCTTTTAAAAAATCATATCTTTTAGCAGTTGTAGGCTTTTCTGTTTTACTCACTAAAGTTTCAGCTTTTTGGAAAGCATCAGTCTTTTTAATTAAAAGTTTTACAAGAGGAATATGAATTACAAGTGCAGCACAACAAAGTACCCACCAAGAGAATTGCCAGCTTTGCCAGTTAGTAATTTGCAATATAAATAGCGGAAGTAAACCTTCTCCGGCTGTTAGTCCAAGTCCAGAGATAGAAAGTGCTTTACCTCTTTCTTTAATAAAAAACCTTGAAATTGCCGTAGAACCGAGTAAAATCATAAATCCCTGTCCACAAAAACGGAGTCCAATCAGGGAGATAAACAAGATAAAAATATGATTGCCTGTAGTTAATAAAAAGCCAAAACAGGCAATGCTTAATCCGTTAATCCAGCTTAGTGTTCTTATTCTAAAGGTATCAATTAACCTGCCGCCTAGTGGTAATAAAAATGATCCTATTAATGTAGAAGCCGCATAAATGCCTGAAAATGTGAGCGTATCAATTTGATAATGAGCCGAAAGGTCATCCACATAAATACCTACCAAAAAAGTTTGACCCATGCTCGAAAAAAAGAAATGCAAGAAACCAAACAAAAGATACTGCGGATACTGCTTTAGTAATGGCAAATAGTTTTTCATAAGCTATCAATTATTGCTAAATTATTATCCAAAAAAATTGATTGATAGTTGGGGAGAGGTTTTTCCCAAGTGTGTATTCATTTTCAGATTTGTAAATAGAAGAAGTTGCTTGACTCTAAAAAAGTTCTTGTGTCTATTATTAAAGTTACTAATTAATGACTCAAGTATTTACTTTTTTATAATCAATAAATCTAATTTTTACAATTAATATAAATTTTGGTCGATAAAATTGCCTATTTTTAAAAGTGATAAGCAGCTTAGTGTCTGTAATTAATAATGTAAAAAATGCTGTTTGTCTAAAAAAACTAGCAGGTCAAAAAATAGCTTTTTATTAAAGTTAAATTTGGTAGGGTTTAATCGCCTTGATTATTAACAAAACAGCTTGTTTACCAACATTTTCAATGACTACAATTACAATGCAGAGTAAGTTGTGCTTGCTCTTCGGCTTATTATTTTTACTGATTACCCCATCAGTTAGTGGACAAAATTTAAATACCGATAAAGCTGTCCAAATAAAAAGTACTTCAGATAGAATTGTGTTAGATGGAGTATTAAATGAAACTACATGGCAAACTGCTGATGTAGGTTCGGATTTCTATCAAATGTTTCCCTACGATACTTCATTTGCTGCAACCAAGACAGAGTTTAAGCTGAGCTACGACGAAAAGAATTTTTATGTAGCCATCATTTGTCACGATATTGAAAAAGGAGGCTATGTAACCTCGTCTTTAAGGAGAGATTTTAGAGGTAGAGGCTACGATGGTGTAAGTGTTGTAATTGATCCTTTTCAAGATAGAACTAATGCTTTTTTATTTGGTACAAATCCATTTGGTGTTCAACGTGAAGGGTTGATATCTAATGGTGGAACAATCTCAGGAGACCTTTCTCTTTCTTGGGATAATAAATGGTATGTAAAAACCAAGATATATCCAGAAGAGCAATATTGGGTAGCAGAAATGGCTATTCCATTTAAAACACTCAGGTACAAAGAAGGGCTTGAAACATGGAATATCAATCTGTATCGGATCGATAGTAAATCTGGTGAACGATCTTCTTGGGTAAAGTTATCTAGAAATTTACGACCTTATAACCTAGGTTTAATAGGCAAAGCAGTTTGGGATAAACCAACTAAAAAACCCGGAGCAAATATTTCACTTATTCCTTATGTTTCTGGCAATATCAGTAAAAATCACCTCGAAAGTGGAGAAACTGAAAGTGTCTATAATTTTGGTGGAGATGCTAAAATAGCAGTTACACCCTCATTAAATTTAGACCT
This sequence comes from Thalassovita sp., assembly GCA_002729595.1. Lineage (GTDB taxonomy): Bacteria > Bacteroidota > Bacteroidia > Cytophagales > Flammeovirgaceae > Chondrinema. The sequence continues at coordinate 11,854 of PBYL01000277.1, forward strand.
TACATTTAATCCAGATTTTTCACAGGTAGAAGTGGATGAGCAAGTAACAAATCTGGATAGATTCGAAATTAGTTTTCCAGAAAAAAGGCAGTTCTTTCTGGAGAATGGTGACTTGTTCGCCAACTTTGGTTTAGAAGACCAGCGACCATTTTTTTCAAGAAGAATAGGTGTAGCAATTGATTCTGTTACTGGGCAAAATGTGCAGAACGATATTTTAATGGGAGCCAGATTAAGTGGTAGAATTAATAAAGATTGGCGAATAGGTTTGCTAAGTATGCAAGGTGCAAAAGACGATGAAATAGAGTTGCCAAGTATAAATTATACGGCCACTGCATTGCAACGTCGTTTTTGGCAGAAATCTAACCTTGGTTTTATTTTTATTAATAAACAAGTTACAGGAAATATAGACGATGTTGATACTGAAAAAGCATTTAACAGAGTTGCCGGTTTAGATTTTAACTATGTTTCTGATGATAATAGGTGGTTTGGAAAAACTTTTTATCATCAATCATTTCAAAATGAAGACCTTAAGAATAGTTATTCGCATGGTTTAAGTGTAAATTATACCAGTAGAAAACTCAACTACGGTTGGACGCACAGGTTTATCGGAGATAATTTCAATCCAGAAGTAGGGTTTCTTCCAAGAACAGGCTATAGAAGTATTAATCCTGAAATACAGTATTTTTTCTTTCCCGAGAAAGGATTTGTTGTAAACCACGGTCCTGGTATAAAAGCAGAGAGCATTTGGGATAACAGTGGGCTCAATACAGATAGGCAAATCAATTTAAATTATGAGTTTGGTTTTCAAGATTTGAGTACACTTACATTGAGTGTTCAACAAGATTATACTTATCTATTTTCAGCTTTTGATCCTTCAAAATCTGGTGGATTAAAGTTAGACGCTGGTACAGATTATACATACAATAGCTATATAATCAACTATAAATCAGATGAGAGAAAGGTAATTAATGGAGAGATCGAAACGAGTGGTGGGCAGTATTACAATGGTACTTTATATTCAATAACAGGCGAGGTTAATTTTAGAATGCAGCCATATGGTACGCTTTCGTGTATTTTCAGTTATAACAAAGTAAACTTAGAAGCGCCATATTCTGATGCAGATATTTATTTAGTAAGTCCCAAGTTCGATTTTACTTTTACAAAAACACTTTTCTTCACCACCTTTTTTCAATACAATAGTCAATACGATAATATCAATGTAAATTCTCGAATACAGTGGAGGTTTAAACCTGTATCTGATTTATTTCTGGTGTATACAGACAACTATTTTTATGACTTTGCAGACAGAACAAATAATTTTAATGTAAAAAACAGAGCACTTGTTTTAAAGCTTACATATTGGCTTAATTTGTAGTAAATTTATTACACGAGTACATTTTCGGTACTAATAACTTTCTAATTACATATAAGTGTAGTGTAATTAAAGGTTTGTTTTAGGAAATAATCTTAAGATCAAACACTATAAATTATGCATGCAATTTTACATAGGAAAGAATACACAGATAAGCAGGTTTTAGGAGACTTTAAGCTTTACGACGAAAATGAGAAAGAAATCTTTGCTGCAGCATCTCTAGAACTTCCATGGAGAAATAATGAATCTAGGGTTTCATGCATTCCCACAGGTAATTATAAAGCAGTTAGACGTGTTTCTGAAAAATATGCAGAAAGCTACCACGTACAGGAGCTAGATAGTGATCAGGTAAAAGATCGATCTTGGATATTAATTCACAAAGGAAATTATCATACAGATATTTTAGGTTGTATACTATTAGGCGAGGGACATATTGATATTAATGGAGATGGTTATAAAGATGTATACAGCTCTGGTAAAGTTATAAGTAAGTTGGTAGAAATTGCTGGTGAGGCTGGATTTACATTAGAGATTAAAGGTGAGCAACCAGATTATACAACCTTATCAAAAGAAATAAAAAGGAATAATGAGCCGATTGTAGAAGGTAACTTTGCAGAGGTTACAGCATCTTCTTTAAATATTAGATCGTCTAATGATATTCACGCAGACAAAGTTGCAGAGCCATTAAAGCATGGTGAAATTGTAGAGGTTTTAGATGTTGATGGAGGTTGGGCAAAAGTGAAAGTAAGAGATCTAATTGGTTTTGTTTCATTTCAATATTTAAGAAAGACAGATAAAGAAAAAACAAATGCTTGAGTGTAACAGCTCATCAAACAAAAAAGGAAGTCAGTAATGACTTCCTTTTTTTATATCAAAACATTTACTTTTCTTATTCTTGATAAACCAATGATGCTGCTTGTTCGCCAACAGCTGTACCAATAGCAACTCCCATTCCACCAAGTCTGGCAGCCACAGTTACATTTGGCGATACTCTTTCTATAATCGGAGTTTTATCTTTTCCAAAAGCCATAATTCCAGCCCAAGTTTGTTCAACTTTAAATGGCTGATTCGGCATAATTACATTTTCGAGTTTTTCTTTCAGGTTATTAATGATGAGATCGGTAGTTTGCATTTCGGTTGTCGTTTCTCCTTCTAAATCCAGGTTTCTACCACCACCAAAAATTACTCTATCTCCAATATTTCTGAAATAATAATAACCCTCATCAAAATGGAAAGTACCTTTAATCTTTAAATCGTCAATAGGCTCTGTTACAAGTACTTGACCTCTTCCCGGATTTAATTCAAGATTAGGAAGAAGCTTTTTACTAAATGCATTTGTACAAACGATGAGCTTTTTCGATCTCAAAGTAATTTCATCGTTAATCTTATCTTTGATTTTAACATAAACTCTTCTGTGGTCGTCTTCTATACTTTCTACATCCGCACCAGTATAAACTTGAATATTCTTTTCTGCTGCTAACTTAAGCAGAGCCCGCATCATTTTACCTGTATGGATTTGCCCTTCAAAAGGATTGTAAACAAGGGCTTTTACTGTGTCCTCATCAAACCCAAACTTTTTGATGTCTTCATTTTTCATTGAAAATACTGGCTCACCAAACAAAGGCATAAGCCGCGTATTCATACTTTTAATGTGTTCTAAAGCACCAATTTCACTTTCTGTAATTAGTTCGTAACCACCGTGTTGTTGATAGTCTATCACCTCGTCACCCAATCTGCTTCGAAGAGTTTCTAAACCTCTTCTGCGTTTTTCTATGAGTGCCAGCATATCTAGCTCTCCGAGAGTTTCATAGTCTGAAATCAATTCAGTAAGGCTCCCAAAACAAGCAAAGCCAGCATTTTTGGTGCTGGCTCCGCTTGGAAATATTCCTCTTTCGAGTACTAAAATATTTTTGGTTGGATACTTTTCTCTTAGACTTAATGCTGTTGAAAGGCCGGTTATTCCGCTACCAATTATGAGAAAATGCGAGTGCACAAACGTTTGTTTTTCCCAAAAACTGATCATATATCTTCTTTTTCCGGCAATATAAAATCTTTTAGTATAACCCAAACATTTTCGGCGACTATTTTATGCCCTTTAATATTTGGGTGAATTCCGTCTGACTGGTTCAAATGTGCTTCGCCTCCAACATCTTGCAGAAGGAAAGGTATTAATGCAATGTTATTTTTTTCTGCCAATTCAGGATAAATACTTCTAAAATCTGCGGTATAATCGTCACCCATATTCGGAGGTGCTTCCATACCTGCAAGAATAATTGTAACCTCAGGGTATTTGGTATTTACTATATCTATAATTGCTTGTAAATTTCTTTTAGATTCCTCAGTATCAATACCTCTTAATCCATCATTACCACCCAGTTCTAAAATAAAAATATCTACTGGTTGCTTAAGAATCCAATCGATACGATTTTTCCCACCGGCAGTAGTCTCACCACTTAAACCAGCATTTACTACTGTATAATCCAGATTATTTTCTTCAATTTTTTTTCTGATTATCCCAGGGAAAGATTGATTCTCTGGATCATCTAGCCCATAGCCAGCACTTAAGCTGTTACCAAAGAAAATAATTCTTGGTGCATCAGAGTCATCGATTGGCTTGGGGTTTCCAGGCATCTCCGAAGATTTTTTCTGAGTATCGTTCGTATTTTCAGGAATGCTCTTATTCTGCTCGTTACCACAAGCTCCCAGAAATGCCGAAAGAATTACAAAGCTGAGAAACTGTAAGGTTAAAAGTTTGTTAAGTTTCTTGGTAGGGTAGGTAGAGATCAAAAGATGATTACTAACTTTTGATATTGTATTAATTAAAGTAATGAGCAGCTGTTTGGGGGAACCGATAAACATGAACCTTTTATCACTGAATTTTATATTCATGGAAATAAAGTGTTTAATTTGGGCAGATTAAAAAAGAGTTTAATAACTTAATGAAGCTATCAGTTGTAAAGTTCACAATTTTTTTGAAAGCATACACGATTAAATCATAAAAGCGCGAATGGCAGATATTTTAAAAGTAGAAAATTTAACAAAAACTTATAAAAGTAGCCACGGTTTTCTTACAGTACTCGATTCAGTAAATTTTAGTATAGAAGAAGGTTCAACTTTTTCTATTGTTGGCCCATCAGGCAGTGGTAAAACAACACTACTAGGATTATGTGCAGGTTTAGACAGAGCAACTTCTGGTTCTGTTACACTCAACAACATTTTATTGGACGACCTCAGCGAAGACGACAGGGCATATGTACGCAACCAGCATGTAGGTTTTATTTTTCAGAATTTTCAATTAATTCCCACACTTACGGCTCTCGAAAATGTAATGGTTCCTCTAGAATTAAGAGGTGAAAAAAACATCAAAAAAAAATCGATGGACTTGCTCGATAAAGTTGGTCTTGCAGATCGTTTCGATCACTATCCAACACAACTTTCGGGTGGAGAGCAGCAAAGAGTATCTTTAGCAAGGGCGTTTTCTAATGATCCTAAAATTTTATTTGCTGATGAACCTACAGGAAACCTCGATACAGAAACCGGTGAAAAAGTTGAAAGACTTATTTTTGATTTGAATAAAGAGCTAGGAACAACATTAGTACTGGTTACTCACGATCTTGAACTAGCTTCTAAAACACAACGCATTATTAGAATTAAAGGAGGAAAACTTGTTTCAGATACTGCTGTAGCCCAAAGCAGCGCAGAATAATTTTCATCCGATTAACCTACACCCATCTTGAAAAAAGAAGATAATAAATACAGACTGAACTGGCTGCTGTTAATGGCATGGCGCGACAGCAGAAAAAGCAGAGGCAAACTCATGCTTTTTATTTCGTCCATTACTTTGGGTATTGCTGCACTAGTTGCAATAAATTCTTTCAGAGATAATTTGCTGGCAGAGATAGATAATCAAGCGAAAAGTTTGATAGGGGCTGATATTGCTGTTTATAATCGCTCCGAAATTAGCGATACAGCTTTTACTTATTTTGATACAATGAGTGTAGCTGCTGCCAAAGAGCTTAGGTTTGCATCGATGTGTTATTTCCCGAAAAATGAAGGTACACGTTTGGTACAGATAAAAGCATTAGAAGGTGATTTTCCTTTTTATGGAAACTTCGAAACAGAACCAATTGAAGCCGCAGATAGCTTTCGGTCTGGTAAAAATGCACTTGTAGATAATACGCTGCTTATTCAATATAATGCGCAGCCGGGAGATTCTATCAAAATTGGTAATCTTAATTTTCTTATTCAAGGTAGGTTGCTAAAAGCTCCCGGACAAATTGGCTTAAGTTCTACCATTGCTCCAACAGTTTATATCCCTGCCAAATATCTCGACGAAACTGGCTTGATTAAAAAAGGGAGTAGAATCAATTATTCTTTCTATTATAAATTAAGAGATGGACTTGATGCAGATCAGGTTATTGAAGAAGCCAAGCCTTTATTAAAGCAAGAATCTCTTAGAGCAGACTCGGTAAACGAAAGAAAAGAACAAGTAGGCGAGACCTTTTCAGATTTAACCAAATTCTTAAACTTGGTTGGTTTTGTCGCTCTTTTATTAGGAAGTGTAGGTGTCGCAAGTGCTGTGCATATTTATGTAAAAGAAAAGTTGGCTTCGGTAGCCGTTTTCAGATGCTTGGGTATGAGTGGGATACAAGCTTTTCTCATCTTCTTGTTTCAAGTTGGATTTATGGGAATAATCGGAGCAGTTGTAGGAACAGTCTTAGGAGCTTCAGTTCAGGTCTTATTACCTGAAATAATGAAAGATTTTTTACCAGTAGAAGTAAGTTATTCAGTTTCTTACTTTGCTATTTTGCAGGGTGTTACAACCGGGATTTTAGTCTCTATCATTTTTGCAATAATTCCTTTATTAGGTATCAGAAAAACTTCTCCGCTAAGAGTGTTGCGAGAAGATACACAATCTGATTCACAAGGAACTGACCCGTACAAAATTGCTGCTTATGCTGCCATCGTGCTATTTATATTCTTGTTTTCGTGGATTCAGGTGAAAAACTTGATGGAAGCATTGATGTTTATGGGCTTGCTCACCGTATTATTCCTCGTGCTAACCGGAGTTGCCTATTTAGTGATGTGGTTAGTAAAAAAATACTTTCCAGTTTCTTGGGGATATATTTGGCGCCAAGGAATTGCAAACTTGTACAGGCCGCATAACCAAACATTAATATTAATTATCACCATTGGTTTAGGTACAGCTTTAATCGCTACACTATTTTTTATACAAGGCATTTTACTTGATAAAGTCTCCCTTTCTGCAAGTGAAAATCAGCCTAATCTGGTTTTATTCGATATACAAACTCCTCAAAAGGAAGAAATACACAATTTGGTAAAATCGTTTGATCTACCACTTATTCAGAAAGTGCCAATTGTAAACATGAGGGTTTCTGAAAAGAATGGAATGAATCGCTATCAGAACCAACAAGATACTACTTCTGAAACACCCGAATGGGTTTTTAACAGAGAATACAGAGTTACTTATCGCGATACATTGATTGATTCTGAATCTGTTACCGAAGGAGTGTGGCATGGTGATAAAGCTGCAAGTGATACCATATTTGTTTCTTTGGATGAAGGTTTTGCTAGAAGGATGGGCGTAAAGATTGGAGACGAGTTGGTTTTTAATGTACAAGGAACTCCGATGAAAACGGTAGTTTCCAGTTTTAGAGACATAGACTGGAACAGGGTACAAACCAACTTTTTAGTAGTTTTTCCAGATGGTATTTTAGAAGAAGCACCGCAATTTCATGTAGTAATTACCAGAGTTAAATCAGATGAGCAATCTGCAGAATTGCAGCAAGCTTTGGTGCAAAAATACCCAAATGTTTCGGCGATCGATTTGGGCTTAATTCTTAAAACACTGGATGATGTGCTAGACAAAGCTTCTTTTGTGATTAGGTTTATGGCACTCTTTAGTATTGTAACAGGCTTGGTTGTGCTAATCGGTTCGTTGATTATCAGCAAATATCAAAGAATCCATGAGAGTGTATTGCTAAGAACACTTGGCGCTAAAAAGCAGCAAATTCTTCAAATTAATGCTATTGAATATGCTATTCTCGGTACATTGGCTTCTGTTTCAGGTATTTTACTAGCACTACTAAGTAGTTGGATTATCGCTTTCTTCAATTTCGAAACTACTTTCTACCCCGATCTTAAATATGTGTTTTTGCTAATTATAGCGATCTCGTTAGCAACACTTTCACTCGGTCTGTTAAACTATAGAGGTATTTTAAATAAATCGCCTTTAGAAATACTCAGGTCAGAAAGTTAAGTGGTTTAGAAAACTAGATAATGTATATTGATTTTTCGAAAGTTGGAGCAGTTCTTTTAGCTGCTGGAGGTTCAAGCAGATTGGGTTTTCCTAAGCAATTGTTAGAGCTTAATGAGAAAACCCTAGTTGCTAGAACTTGCGAAACTATTTTGGAAACTGGTATCGAAAATCTAATTGTAGTTACTGGTGCTTATGAGGATGATATTAAAAAAAGTATTTCTTCTCACCCTATAAAAATTGCACACAATCCAGATTGGGAAATAGGAATGGCATCGTCTATCAAGACTGGTATTACTGAGTTATTAAAGTCAAATCATACTTTTGAGGCTGTTTTAATATGTCTTTGCGATCAGCCTTTTTTAGATACGCATCATATTGAAGAACTTATAAAAAAACATTATAAAACCGGAAAGCCGATAGTGGCTAGTTTTTATAATGATTTGGAGAGCGTTCCAGCTTTATTTAGCCAATCACTATTTGACAGCTTGCTAAAATTAAAAGGGCAGGAAGGTGCTAGAAAAATTATTAGAAAACAGCCTTCTTTAGTGGCTAATGTCCCATTTCCCAAAGGAGTATATGATGTAGATACTCCAGAAGCTTGGGAGAAGATAAAAACACTTTTGTTAAATACTGATGATTGAGTTTTAGTGTCTTATACCACAAACTTTGCAATATTTCTGCTTACCAACAGGACGCTTTTTAGGTGGTTTTTTATGCCCAAAATATAATGGGTCTGTATATCTCGGATCATTTTTCATTGCCTCTTCTTTTCTTAACTGTCTTTTAGTTTTAGGCTTAAACTTTCTGGTGGTATTGTTATCAAACTTTACCCCTTTATTAGAAGATGCTGCGTAATTATTTGAGCGAGAGTTAGCATACTGCGTGTTGTTTTTCTTAGAACAGGCAGAGAACCAAACCAAACTGAAAAGTAGTAGGGATATCCTTAAAAAATTTACATTAAACTTAAACATGGATATTTGGATTTTAATTTGTCAATGAGTCAGTTAAAGTATTATTGTAAAGCTGTAGGATAGGCAATAAGATTCTAATGTAAAAAATCACTTGTAATCGAACCAAAACTATGCCTGAATACTACTGAGTTTTCAGGCATAGTTGCTTTATATTAATTCAATACCAGTCAAAAAGTAACTGATAACCTTATTTATTATATTCTAAAACTACAGGAAACTGGTTGTTGAGTACGCCGATTCTTTGGCAAGCAGCACTCGACAGCATTATAACAACTTGACTATTTGCTGCATCAGCTGGTAGTTTGCCAATAATTTTTACAGCAGTAGTTCTACCATTGCTTGGGTTTGTTACTTTAATATATGTTCCGTACTCGGCAGTTTTGTGTAAACCAACTACCTGATTTGCAGAAGCATCATTTCCTGATATCTTCATTCCGATACCTTCTTCTTTGGTATTTTGAGGTATGTTGCCAAGTTTAACTTCAGGAGTTAAGGTACTTAAGTTAGCAGCACCTTGTGTTTCTGTGAGTTGACTGTTGCCAGCATCAATGGCACTTGCCTTAAAGCCATTCACATCTGCAATATCTGCTCCTGTAGATAATATTAAATTTCCTTTAGAATCGAAATAGTTATAACCTACGATTACTTGCTGGTTTAAAGTAATATTATCGGCAGGCTCCATGTAATTCCATGTTCTTACACTATCCAGATTAACATTTAAATTTCTACCCAAAGCAAATAGATATTCACCTTCTTGAGCTGCATGTACTTTAGGAACTCTTGTTAAAGCACTTGCCGGATTCATAGAAGCATTCGCATTTTCAGTACTTACTACTGGCATAGTAGTATTGGTATTGGGCTGAACATTGTTCGTATTAATTTGCTCATTGGTGTTTTGTTGCTCTATAGCTTGCTGATTAAAATTATCAGTCTGGGTTTGAGCTTGTACTTGTAATGCTTCTACAGGTATTTCTACAATTAGTTGTTGTCCCTCGTTTAGTGTTTCACTTTCTAATTGGTTAAGCTCTTTCAGCCTTTTTACTTCCATCTTAAAATCACGAGCAACCTTATATAAATAGTCACCAGACTTTACAGTATAAAGACGTTTTACTAGTCCTGTATCATTATCGTTTTGAGTAGCAACTACAGGGTTCTTTTTTAGTAAAGGAACCATTAAAATAGAACCAATCTTAATTTTATCATCTACATTGCTGTTAGCTTCCCTTACTTGGGTTATTGTAACCCCATAGCGATTTGCTATGGTGGTAAGGTTATCGCCCTTATCAACTTTATGAAGTATATAAGTTCTATTATTAATTACTTTAATTCCAATAGAATCAGATGCACTTGTGAACTCAGAGATTCCATATGCATTTGAAAGTGTTAGCGCAGTTATAAATAAAATTAAAAAATGCCTCATAGTGTTGATGTTAAGTTTATGGTGCTAATTTCCCTTTTGTCTTTAATATAAATTAGTTTCTCTTCGGCTATAAAAAATGACTCAGAAGCAATTCCTTTAAGACCTTTACCAAGTTGATCTTCAAACAGAACTTTTCCCATCTTATTTAAGATAATAATATAATTATTTAGTGCCTTATTTTCAGTATTTTGATAATACGCAATGATAATATAAGAGTTCCATTCCAAATAATCACATGCTTTTGTAATGCTAATCCCTTTTTTATTATGCATAAACTCATTTACAGTATTAAAATAGTCACTTCCTTCTTCATATTGCAAAGGAAACTCGATATGACTGTCAAATAAATCGATTGAACTCAGATCAATGCTGTTTTCTATGCTTTCTCCGGTATTTTTATCAATACAGATATTTTGGAATTCGCCATCAATATTTTCCTTTAATAATACATATTCATCAGTAACAGCTTCAAAAATGGTGTTTTCTAAATACCATCCCATTTCTTTAGTTTCTAATGAAATACTAAAAACAGCTTTAGCTTCTGGAATTTGCCCATCAGTAAATTCAGTAAAAAAAAGATATTCACTATTCATTCCGGAAATACTAATGGACCAAGTGTCTTCAAAAGCCAGATCGTCCCATAGAATTTCTTGCTTATTTAAATCAATACAAACAAATGCTGTATATAATTCTGCAGGGTTTCTTAGTTCAACAACTAACAAGTTGTCGTCTTTGGCTTTAATTATTTTCCAGACCAGATAGTTATCTTCAAATAAAAAACTTTTCTTTTCGAGGTGATTCAATACGACAAAAATTTTGTTCCATTTACAAAAACAATCAAAAGTATGTAACTTTTAACTGCCTAAACCTACTAACCTAGTAGCATAGGGTAAATATAAAGCTTTAAAAAGCCCTAATAAAATGCAATAGTATAAAGGCAGTGCATTAATATTATATATTGGTAAAGTAATATTTTATGTTTGCCCTTGCTTAAATGAACAAGTTAATAAACCTTATAGTGCAATATACCATGAAGTGTTATACAAACAAGTATTCTTGCAGTAACAAAAAAATATACTTTTTGTGTATTGTAGCCTTATCACAGTTAATAGCGATTGTAGCACAGGCACAGAGTAAAGTAAAGAAAGTGTTTGTGATGGAAATTCGAGATGAGATTGATCCTCGAATGAGCAGATATGTAGATTTAGCTTTGGAAGAAGCTCGAAACGAAAAAGCAGATTATTTATTAATTGATATGGATACTTATGGTGGAGCTGTGAATGATGCAGATCATATTAGGTCAGCCATTTTAGAGTTCGAAAAACCAGTTTTCGTATTCATTAATAAAAACGCAGCTTCTGCAGGAGCACTTATTTCTATTGCCTGTGATAGCATTTATATGGAAAAAGGGGCAAATATTGGAGCCGCTACGGTTGTAAATGGAGGTGATGGTTCTAAAGCACCTGATAAATATCAGTCGTATATGCGTTCCACGATGCGCTCTACAGCAGAGGCAAATAATAGAAATCCATTAATTGCGGAAGCAATGGTTGATGAAAATCTGGAAGTAGAAGGTATCTCATCAGCAGGGCAGGTAATTACTTTTACAGCGACAGAAGCAATACAACATGGGTATTGTAATGGAATGGCAGAAGATATTAATGATGTATTGCAAAAAGCCAATATTGGAGAGTATGAGGTGGTTAATTACAAATTAGGAACTTCAGAGCAAATTATCGCTTTTTTCCTCAATCCATTTAT
>PBYL01000278.1 GCA_002729595.1 Thalassovita sp.
CATAATAAACTTCCAGTCCACTTTCCCGATACTTTTTAGGAACCAACTCACCTAGACTGATTATGTCGAAATACTTTTTGAGCATCGGATGGGTAGAAACTCGTTCTCTGAGAATCATCGCCATTTCAATACTCTTTTCAACCATTTCAAAACCTTCAAACATCACCTGTCTTCTACCTACATCGAGCGATGCCAGAATCTGATAATTGGCAGAAGTTGAGATATGCGTCATATAAGCTTCGTGGAATGATTCTTCCGCTTTCTTTTTGAAATCTTCATCATAGATGTGAATCATAGAACCTTGTCGTAAACTAGAGAGCGTCTTATGTGTAGATTGTGTGCTATAAGTTCTAATTTTTACTTGGTCTGGGTCAGGCATAGCTTGCTGGGTTGGTTTAGCTTTCCATGCTTTGTATTCTTCCCGATAAGCTTCAGACTTATACTTTTCGTGTAATTTTCTCGCTACATACATCCCTGATCTTTGCTTAAAGGTTGGTGAGAAAGCAGCAAAGCCGAACCAAGCCTCATCCCATAAGAAGATCATATCTGGTTTAATAGCTAGCACTTCTTCCATCACTTTCTCCACATTGTAAACCACACCATCAAATGTACAGTTGGTAAGAATCATCATTCTCACTCTGTGTAATTGGTTGCTCTCTTTCAGTTCGAGCAGTTTGTCTTTGATGTGAGAAAGTGGCACTCCTCCAAACATCGAGTATTCATTCAAGGCATAACCATCCATATAAATTGGAAAAGCCCCAGACAACACCATGCTGTAATGATGCGATTTGTGGCATTCTCGGTCAATCAAAATTATATCGCCGGGTTGCACCAATGCCTGAGTTACAATTTTGTTGGAAGTAGAAGTACCATTGGTTACAAAAAATGTTTGTTGCGAACCAAAAGCACGGGCAGCTAATTGCTGTGCTTTTTTAAGCGGGCCTGTAGGTTGAAGCAGAGAATCTAAACCACCAGTAGTGGCTGAGGTTTCTGCTAAGAATAAATTTCTTCCGTAAAAATCTCCCAAGTCTCTTGCCCAGTGAGATTTAAATATAGAGTTACCTCTAGAAATCGGCATGGCATGGAAAACTCCTGTTGGCTTTTGGCTGTAATCCACCAATGCAGAAAAGAAAGGAGTTTGGAATCGATCGGCAATTCCTCTCTTAATACTGAGATGCATTTCTTGTAAATCTTCCATCCTAAAGAATATGCGACGGAAAACTTTAAGGTCTTGATCGTTGCATTTGGTTATAGCATGATCTGTAACCAAATAGAGATCGATTTCAGGTCTGAGAGATTTAATAATTTGCCCTAGTATGGCTCCAAGACCTGTTTCTGAAATGTCTTTTAAGTTGTGATATTGGGTTTGAGAAATAAAAGGTTTAAGAATTTTGAGGTTATTGCGAGACTTAAATGGCAAGTCGTAGCGAATAACACAGCTCTGTATATTGTAATTGAAAAGAATGGCAATTAAAGCATCTTGAAAATTACGGGTAAAAACGAGTTCATCTATAAATTTTCCATTGGGGTCTCTCACTTCATCAAAGCGATTTCGCATTTCAAACTCTCCTTGATTAGTTAGATTATCAACAATAAGTACTTCATAATAATACTGCTTGCAAATAATTTCCCTCTCAGTTGATCTTCTCCCTTTTTTAGACATATGGTCTAAAGCTTTTCTTCTGTAAGATTCGCTTACCAATTCCCTCACCATATCAATTACCTGATTGTAAAAGGCAAAAAATGATTTGTTGTTAAAGAGGGTTTTAAGATTTTCGAGATTGGCCATTCCGGGAAAAGCCCAGTAAGGCTCAATTATGTTTAGAAAGGAGAGGAGTGAATTAATATCGTCTCTAATTTCTAGATAATCTTCGTCGTTGGAAAACTTCTTAGAAAGTTCTCCGGCTTTCATTTTCAAATCGTTCCAAATATCAATGCGACACTGTGCAATGTTAAAATTGTACGTGGAAAAATATTTTGTCGCATTTAATTCGTCTGTGTTCATGGTTTCATAGGATTTTGAGTTAATGTTTATTTTCTAGGTTGTTGCCTTTGAACTTGTTCTTAAACTTGTACCATGTAGATTGTGGAGGAGGAGACACCTCATTTTCAAGGCTTTCCTGAATTTCTTTAATTCTAGTCGGCTTTTTAATTGGTCCTAAAGATTGTAAATAAGTGAGGTCGGCTCCTTTTTGATAAACTGGAAACGCTCCGGCTTTTTCTCTAAAGCTTTTGAGTGGTTGACCTAATCTGAGGATGCCGTTTTCACGACTGCGTTTTACCCGATCTAGATCGATTTCAATGGGAATCATTTCTTCTACTTGATCTGCCTGATAGATAATACCACCATCTGGCCCGCAAATTAGTGATTTGCCAGTTCCACCAGTTTCGAGTCCATTTACATCAAACACATAGCATTGATTAATGGCAGAAGTAGCTCTCACGATGGAAAGCTCTACATCTCGGTCTATGGTTCCGGTTAATGTTGGGTGAAGAATTACCTCAGCGCCCATGGCTGCCAATTGGCGAGAAGTTTCAGGAAACCACATATCGTAGCAAATGAGCAAACCAAACCTGCCAACTTTTGGAATGTCAAATACACAAAATTCATCGCCACCAGAAACACCTTCTTCGTAAGGCAAAAAAGGGAACATTTTACTGTACCTTTTCACGATATTGCCTTCCGGATTAATTACTGTTGCTGTATTGTATATTTTGTTATTTCTCTTCTCAAACATAGAACCCGGAATCAACCAGATTCGATGTTTTTTCGCCATTTCTTGAAAAGCTTGTTCTGTTTCGTTTGGGAATTCTTGCGCATGATGAGTTAGTGGGCCAAAAGGTGAAAGCTCACTAAACATAACCATTTCTACCCATGGATAGATGGACATGAGCACATCCAATTTGAATTTCATAGCTTCAAGATTTGGATAAGCTGCATGCACTTTCATCTGAATCCCGGCAATAGAAAATGTATTCATTTATCTAAATGATTTAAAATTTGAACATAGTGATTGACCTGCGAACTGTAGACTGTTTACAGTTGCAGTGATTAGCTGGTTTAGCGGTAAGTAATTTTCTTTTTATTAAATAGCAGGTTCTGCCATTGAAGTTAATTTCATTAGTTCTTCTTCTAGAATATTGAGCCCTTTGTCTAATTGCTCATTGGTTATTACCAGTGGACTTAAAATTCTAATTACATTTTTAAATGTTCCTGCTGAAAGGATGACGAGTCCGCGATTGAAGCAGCTAACAACTAATTTTGCAGTAAGATCTGCATCTGGTTGAGTGGGATCACCTTCTTTCACAAGTTCGATGGCATTCATAGCACCCAAACCGCGAACATCTCCAATTGAATCTGTTTTTTCTTGCATAGCCTTAAATCGTTCAGTTACAATTTGCCCGATTTCTATTGCTCTATCATTCAGGTTTTGTTCGTCGATAAATTTTATGGTAGCAAGCGCTGCGGCACAAGAAACTGGATTTCCGAGATAGGTGCCACCGATTGTTCCCGGTCTGGCTTGGTCCATAATTTCTGCTTTGCCTACTACAGCACCAATTGGCATACCCGAACCCATAGATTTTGCCCAAGTGGATATGTCAGGAGTAATTCCGTAATGTTGATAAGCTGCCCATTTTCCAGTTCTGGCAAATCCACTTTGTACTTCATCAATAATCAACATAATGCCGTGTTGGGTACAAATCTCTCTTAAGCCTTGTAGGTATTTTTTTGGAGTAACATTAAACCCTCCTTCACCTTGAACTGGCTCGATAATTACAGCAGCCACATTATCTGGGTCAACCATGTTTACCAGCGATTTCTTAAACTTGAAAAGTTCTCTATCGGAAAACTCATCTTGAGAAAGTCCATCGTGGTTTTTATAATAGTTAGGATATTGCACTCTGTAAACTTCTGGCGCAAATGGCCCGCAACCTGTTTTGTAAGCAACCTTTGAGGTTAAAGACATTGCCATCATAGACCGACCGTGAAATGCACCGGTAAAACAAATTACCGCTTGGCGGCCTGTTGCTTGTCTGGCAATTTTTATGGCATTCTCTACAGATTCTGCCCCTGTATTGGTTAACATCACTTTTGTGTGGTTGCCATGAGGGAAAAGGCTCGCTAATTTTTCGGCTAGAGCCACATAAGGCTCATAAGTTCCCACATGGAAACAAGCATGAATCAATTTTTCGGCTTGTTGTTGAATCGCTTTTACAACTGGTTCAGGACAATGACCTGCATTTAAGACGCCAATTCCACCAGCAAAATCTATCATCTCATTTCCATCGGCATCTATTATTATTCCATCTTTTGCTTGGCTTACTGTTGCCGGATTAAAAATCCCCACACCTTGGGGTACTACGTTTTTTCTTCTTTCTATTAAATCTTTTGCATTGCTCATTTTCATTAAATTTAGCTTCTATCTGCCTTAGCAGAATGTAATGGTTAGGTAATAAGCTAGTAGGACAAGCTTGGTTTTAACTTGCAGCTGGTTGAAAGAAGAAAATGAATTGATAGCTTTTAAACTATCAGTGATTTATATTTTAGCTTACGTAAATGGTTTTCGCATTTACAAACTCTTTAATTCCATGGTGAGAAAGCTCTCTGCCGTAACCAGATTTTTTAATTCCTCCAAATGGCAATCTCGGGTCAGATTTAACAAGCGAATTGATAAAAACTGCACCAGAATTTATATCTCTGGCAATACTTACTGCCTTGTCGGTATCTTTTGTCCAAAGGGATGCACCTAATCCGTAGATTGATTGGTTGGCATAGAGAATAGCCTGTTTTTCATCCTTTACAGGAATAATTGTGGCAGCAGGACCAAATGTTTCTTCGTCGAAGTTTGGCATACCCGGTTTTACATCAACCAATAAAGCAGGGTTAAAATGTGCTTTTTCTTGTTGGCCGCCCATTACTAAACCTGCTCCGGCTTTTACACTTCCTTGCACTTGTCTGCTCAGATTTTCTGCCAAATCGATTCTGGCAAGCGGACCCGTAGTAGTTTCCTTTAAAAGTGGGTCTCCTGTTTTAAGTTCGGCAATTTTTCGCTGAACCATTGCTGTAAATTCATCTTTAATGGATTCTATTACCATAAAGCGTTTCGCAGCAATACAACTCTGCCCTGCATTGAGCATTCTAGATTGCACTGCAACAGTTGCAGCATTTTCTATATCAGCATCAGCCAAAACGATAAATGGGTCTGAGCCACCCAATTCTAATACTGTTTTTTTGATATTTTTTCCTGCTAAAGATGCCAATGAAGCCCCTGCTCTTTCGCTACCTGTAAGCGTTGCAGCTTGCACTATGTGGCTTTCAATTACTTTTTCGACTTGCTCTACTTCTATAATCAGCGATTGAAAAACTCCTTCAGGAAAGCCAGCTTCTCTAAATATATTTTCTATCTCGATGGCACAGCCTGTAACATTTGGTGCATGTTTCAACAAGGCAACATTACCTGCCATTAAATATGGTGCAGCAAACCTGAAAACTTGCCAGTATGGAAAATTCCAAGGCATTACAGCGAGAATGGCACCGATTGGTTCATAACTCACAAAACTTTTTTGTGCATCAGATTCTAGATATTCATCTTTTAAAAACTCTTCTGCATTTTCAGCATAATAATCACAAACCCATGCACATTTTTCAACTTCTGCAATCGACTCTCTTATCGCTTTCCCCATTTCAAGTGTAATGGTACGTGCATATTTCTCCTTGTTTTCTCTAAGCAGTTTAGATACTTGTTGGAAAAGAGCAGACCTCTCTTTAAATGGAGTTCTTTTCCAGCCTTCGTAGGCAGCAGCACTTCTTTTTAGTTTATCACTAAGACCTTCATCTGTGAGTGTTGGAAATTCGTTGATGAGTTCGTCGGTATAAGGATTGATGCTTTTAAAGTTCATAGTTCAAAAAATGTGTTGTTAATTATTATATAAAATATAACAAAAAAAACAAATAATGTTCCCTCGATTTACCTCATTAATGTTGATGAAACATAAAAACAGGCCTATTTAAATTAAAAAAGTATCTTCCATTACAAAGTAAAGAAAGATACTAGTATTAACTTGCTTTATATCAGATTAATAAATAGAAACAAAGTAAATGTTTCATCTCGCTATAGTTAGAGACCGGTTTATTTCTAGAAGTCACATCTCAGCATAAATATTTTTCAATTAAAATGGAGATTGAAAATTTGATGCAGTATTCCATTCAAAAAATGCTGATATTCTTAATTAGCGGTATATTTATAAAAGCTTCTTAAAAATATATTTACTAATAGGCGACTAAATTTAATTTGAAACTTCTTTCTTCCTCGTTACATGAAATTTTTTTTACTTGTTACTTTTTTGATTGTTTCTGTTAGCAGTCTTACTACCATTTCTGCTCAATCTACTCAGGCTCCCAAACACACAGAATCTATTAGCCAAAAGATAGACAGCCTTTTCGCTGAGTGGAATAATTTACAAAAACCCGGTGCGACTGTAGCAGTGGTTAGTGCAGGTGAAATTGTGTTCGAAAAAGGTTATGGAAGTGCTAACCTAGAATACGATATTCCCAATACACCATCTACAATTTTTCATGTAGCGTCTGTGTCTAAGCAATTCACTGCGTTTTCCATATTGTTATTAGAAGCTGATGGCAAATTATCTTTAGATGATGATGTGCGGAAGTACATTCCAGAAGTTCCAGATTTTGTCAAAACGATTACATTAAGACATTTAGCCACCCATACCAGTGGGCTTAGAGACCAGTGGAATTTATTGATAATGGCAGGCTGGCGATTTGATGATGTAATTACACTAGAGCATGTTTTAAAATTAATAAGCAAACAAAAAGCGCTCAATTTTGAGCCGGGAGAAGAGTACCTCTATTGCAATTCAGGTTTTACATTATTAGCAGAAGTAGTTGCCAGAGTTTCGGGTAAAAGTTTTGCTGAGTTTACTAAAGAACGAATTTTTGGACCTCTCAAAATGTCAAATTCTTTGTTTTACGATGACCACGAAAAAATCGTAAAAAACAGGTCTTACTCTTATTACGACGATGGTGGAACTTACAAAAAGAGTGTGTTAAGTTACGCAAATGTGGGGGCAACCAGCTTGTTTACTACAGTAGAAGACCTGAGCTTATGGACAATGAATTTTATTGATCCAAAAGTAGGGAACAAAGAAATTATTGATAAGATGAATACACTGGCTGTTCTGAACAATGGTAAAACTTTTGGTGGTGCACTCGGTCAGTTTGTGAGTAATTATAAAGGTTTAAATCAGATTTCGCATGGTGGGGCTGATGCAGGTTACAGAACATTTTTATTGAGGTATCCAGATCAAGAATTTGCTGTAGTTGTGCTTAGTAATTTGGCAAACTTTAATCCGGGTGGCTTGGCCAATCAAGTAGCAGATTTGTATTTAGAAAACTATTTCGCAATACCTGAAAAAGAAGAAAAACCCAAAGTAAAATACAAAAAGTTAAAGGCTGAAAAACTTGCTACGTTTAGCGGTAATTATTGGCAGCCAAAAGAATATTACAGTAGAAAAATCTATGTAAAGAATGATACTTTGAGATATTTTAGGTGGGAAGGCAACGAAAGCGATTTGCTACCTATAAGCGACAATGAATTTAGAATGCAAGGAGATAACATCGATCTTACTGTGCAATTCGAGAATAACGGCGATCAAAAATTTATGAATGTAATCGAGAATAAAGGAGAGCCTCTTATTTTCGAATCTTTCGATTCAGTAGCTTATACTCCTGAAGAACTAGAAAATTTTACGGGATTGTATTATAGTGAAGAGTTAGAAACTACGCTAAATTTTGTGGTGGAAAATGATAAGCTCATCGCAAAACATATAAGAATGAGCACGATGGAATTTAATCCGATTAAAAAAGATACATTCCAAAGTTCATTCTATGCCTATCACATCATCGATTTTATTAGAAACAGTAGTGGAATGGTGATCGGTTTTAAAGCTTCGAATGGTCGAGTGAGGAACCTATTATTTAATAAGCTGTAATTTTTAAGATTTCCATTTCAAGTTAAATCTTACCACTCATCTTTATTTTATATACATTTATGAAATATATAATAGGAGAGAGTTTAAATTTTTCCTAATATTATATACAAATATGAATTTAATAGAATCTAATAAAAGATGAAAGGGACATATCTCGGCGAATTTGAAGAACTGGTTTTACTTACAATAGGAGTGCTGTATGACAATGCTTATGGAGTAATGATTAAAAAAGAGTTGGAAAACCAAGCCGGAAGAAAAATCAGTATTGGCGCAGTGCATGCTGCTGTAAATAGATTAGAAGACAAAGCTTATTTAGAATCTTATTTTGGCGAACCCAGTAAGGAGCGGGGAGGTAAGCGAAAGAAGTTCTATAAAGTTACCACTTATGGCCAAAAAGTGTTGAAAGAATCTATGGAGATGCGCCAAAGATTATGGAAACAAATTCCAGATGTAGCATTCGATATAAAACCCGAAAAGATATGAAAGCACCCAAAGACATTAATCCTCCGGAATGGATATTCACTTTGATAAAGAACTTTTGTGACGAACAGTTTCTAGAAGAAATTGAAGGCGATCTCGCAGAAGTTTTTTATGAGAATGTGAGAGAAAAAGGCTTACTAAAAGCCAAGCTTTTATATCTGTTTGATGCTGTTCACTATTTCAGACCATTCTTTTTTAAAAAGAGAAAGAAGTATTACCTCACTTTTAATATTGTTCCGATGTTCAAAAATTATCTATTGGTTTATCTCAGAAACCTCAAAAGGCAAAAAACACAATCCATCATTAACATATCAGGCCTAGCACTTGGTTTGGCATCTTTTGCATTAGTATTTCTGTGGGTACAGTTTGAGTTGAGTTATGATGGATTTCATACCAAGGGCGATCGTATTTATAGATTAGCTGGTGAAGTAAAAACAGAATCAGAAACTTTTCAGCAAGCAGTAACCTCACCACCAGTCGGGCCACAATTATTAGCAGATTTTCCAGAGGTTGAAGCGGTCGTTCGATTTGATAGAAATAATGCGGTGGTAAAAAAAAACACAACCTTAATCGCAGAAAACAATTTGCTGTTTACCGATCCATCTTTCTTTAATGTTTTTGATTTCAAATTGAAAAGTGGTGATGTAAAATTAGCATTAGAAGAGCCATTTAGTCTGGTACTTTCAGAAAGTATGGCCAGAAGATATTTTGGTGATGAAAATCCGATTGGTGAAACCATTACCATGTTTTTGTACGATGCTGGCAACCAAGGAGCGGAGTATAAAATTACCGGAATTGTAGAAGACTGCCCGCAAAACTCACATATACAATATGAGGTATTGGGTTCATTTAGCACATTAGAAACTGTACAACCACAGGTATTAGAATCTGATGGTTGGTTTTTTAATGGATTTTATACTTATCTCTTGCTAAAAGAGAATGTGAGTGCAGAACTTTTAGAAGATAAGCTTCCTCATTTTATCAATAAATACATGGGTGATAGCATGAAGCAGTATAATATGTTTTATGAATTCAGTTTGCAAAACTTAAAATCCATATATCTAGATTCTGACTTGCGCTACGAGCTTGGTGCTACAGGCAACAGGCAAAGCATCTGGATTTTCGCTTCAATTGGTTTTTCTATATTGTTTTTGGCGATTATCAATTATGTAAATCTTTCCACAGCAATTTCTGTAAAAAAAGAATCTGTAAGCGGAATTAGAAAAGTATTGGGAGCACAGAAAAGTCATCTATTCTTACAGCATCTTGCTGAATCAGTGTTTACAAGTTTGTTCGCCTTGTTACTTGCAGTATTTCTTATGGAAATATTCAAGCCACTTTTCTCGATGATTACTGGAAGAGCTCAGCTTCAAATTCTTAATATGCAAACTATAGGTTCACTTTTGCTGGTAACCATTATTGCAGGTTTGCTTTCAGGAATTTATCCAGCTATAGTTTTTTCTAAAACATCACCACTTAATAGTATGAAGAAACTGGTTGGGCACGGAAACAAAAGTGCAAGCTTAAGAAAGTTACTCGTAGTGTGTCAGTTTGTGATTACCGTTTTTTTGCTTTCAGGAGTGTTGATGATTAACAAGCAGTTTTCTTTTATCAAGAATAAAGATTTGGGATTGAATAAAGAAAATGTGCTAATGTTAAAAGTAAATGGAAGCCAAGAAGTGAAAGACAAATTTGAAGTTTTTAAAAAGGTTTTATTACAAGAGAAAAATATTAGCAATGTAGCAGCTTCAAGAAATGTATTGGTAAATGGTTTGGGTAACAGCCTAGCAACTACAGAAAATGGAGAAGGCAAACAGATCAATTCTAGTTTATATAATGTGCGTATTGATGAAAACTTTCTGGAAACTTTCGGGATGCAAATCGTTGCTGGTAGAAATTTGAGTAGTTCACCTGCAGATTCAAATGCATTTTTATTAAATGAAGTAGCTGTAAAAAACTTTGGTTGGCAAAGTGCAGACGATGCCATTGGTAAACCTTTTAGTCAGATGGGCAGAGCCGGAAATGTAGTAGGAGTGGTAAAGAATTTTCATTATAACTCATTAGCACATTCACTAGAGCCAGTAAGTCTTTTTTTAAATGGAGGGAATATTACTGTAATTTCAATAAGATTTAATGGTACTCCCAAAGAAGCTTTAGCACTTGTGGAAAAGCATTGGGAAGCTATGTTTCCTGCATCCTATTTCGATTATCGATTTTTTGATGAAGCTATTCAAAGTCAATATGAATCTACTGAGAGGTTTTCTCAAATATTTTACATTTTCTCTATTGTATGTGTCATCATAGCTAGCATGGGTTTAGTAGGCTTGGTCGCATTTGCTACAGAACAACGCAAAAAAGAAATCAGTATAAGAAAAGTACTAGGAGCCTCAGTTCCATCTATATTATGGTTGGTTAGCTCTGGATTCTTAAAACTGATTTTAATCTCTTTGATAATAGCCATCCCGTTTTCTTGGATTTTTATGGATAATTGGCTACAACAGTTTGCTTATCACACTCAATTAAGTATTTGGATTTTTGTTGGTTCTGGTATTTTGGTGGTATTTGTTGCTATTCTTTCAGGTTTATTACAAACTTTGAAAAGTGCAATGGTGAATCCTGTAAAGAATTTAAAAAGTGACTAATTAAAACACAATTAAATGGCATCATTAATAACAATGTGCCTTTCTGTATTTTATAGTGATACAGTTCTTAATAAGTGCTAATTAGTTTTATTTATCCAGGAATGGTGATTAATAAAATACATCAAGGAAATAATATCCGAACTTTCCCATTTATTAATAAATCTTTATAGAAAAAATATAAAAAGTGGCTTAAATACATAGTATTTCGGTTTTTAAAATAAAAAAGCTTAAATATTAGTAGATAACCTATGTATTATACCTTCAAATTGTCATTAAAGCTTACATAGTAACCCCTCTTGATATAGATAATAATTTTATTTCGTTCAGCAAGTAAGATAAATGGCAAGGCATGAGGTATAAAATTTTATCCAATCTTTTATTTACGATTTGTATATTTTTTTATGGTACCAGTTTCGGACAGGATACTATTCCTAACCCTATAGCATGCTATAATTTTGATGGTAATCTAGAAAATGATGATCCAACTGCTGGAATTCACGATTTAGATGATATGGGAGATCCTGGTATTTTTATACCTGGGGATGGTGTTTGTTTTGGTACTGATTCAATATACGTTTATTCACAAGGCACGGGATTAGAATTAAATAAGGACAATTTACCAGCAGAGGTATATTCACTTGAATTGTTTTTTCAATTTACTAGTTCATCTGCAAGTACATCTGGTCGAAGGCGGATTTTAAGATTTAAAGCAGAGAATGATGCGGGTCTATATCTTGATTCTGATAATCGATTAGTTTTCCAATATAGCAATACTACTACAGATACTGTTAAAGGTTCCACGGTAATTACGGAAGTAAATGATACGACTGCATGGATGAACATTTCAATTACAAGAGATGGTAATTCTGTCCCCCCACAAATGATCGTGTACTTAGATGGAAATGAAGAATTGCGATTGAATACTTCAGGTACTACAGAGTTACTAAATAACTTTGTGCTTTTTGAAGATAATCAAGGTGGTAGTAGCAGTGCAGGAAGTAAAGATGAAAATGCATCTGGTAAGATTGATTACTTAAGATTTTATGGAGTCGCATTAGATGCAACTTTAATAGATAGTCTATATACTATTTCCACCTTAAATAATGATGTATTAATTTCTGATAACCCAGGGAATACAATCTGTACAGGAGAAGTAGTCGAACTTACGGCTTCTGGTGGTGATGGTACATATAAATGGAGTACAGGTGAAACAACAACAAGTATATTTGTTGCTCCTACCGATACGACGATTTATTGGGTTCAGTCTACTACAGGTACTCCATGTGATAGAAGATGTTATGCTATTAGAGATTCAATTACAATAAATGTAAATCCAATATATACATCAGATTTTTCCTCCACTTTAAATGAGTGTGTTGGTAGTGTAAATACATTTCAATATATAGGAGATGGCTCAACTACTGCTACATATAATTGGAATTTTGATGGAGGCACAATTACGAGTTTAGGTAATGAAACATACGAAATAATTTGGGCAACGCCAGGTACGAAAACCGTAACCCTAACAGTAGAAGAAAATGGATGTTCTTCTACGGAATTCAGTGAAGTAATAGAAGTATATCTAACACCAACAGCCTCATTTAGTGCACCAGTAAGTTTGTGTATACCAGGAACAGCAACCTTTAGTTACACAGGAACAGATGGCGGAACAGCAACTTATACTTGGGATTTTGATGGAGGTACAGCCAATAAACAAACAGGCGAGAATTACGAAGTAACTTGGGCTACAACCGGTACAAAAACGGTAAGTTTAACAGTAGAAGAAAATGGCTGTAGTGATGTATTTACTCAGACTATAGAAGTATTTCAAACACCAACTTCGTCTTTTACTTCACCAGCAAGTTTATGTTTGCCTAGTGTGGCTACCTTTACTTATGATGGCACTGATGGTGGAACAGCGAATTATACTTGGGATTTTGGTGGCGGAACAGAAACAAGTATTGGTACAGAAATATATGAAGTAACCTGGACAACTACAGGAACAAAGACGGTAAGTTTAACAGTAGAAGAAAATGGTTGTAGTGATGTATTCACTCAGACTATAGAAGTATACCAAACTCCAACAGCTTCATTTAGTTCACCAGCAAGTTTGTGTTTACCAGGAACAGCTACATTTAGTTATGATGGCAGCGATGGAGGTTCAGCTAATTACACTTGGGATTTTGATGGAGGTACAGCCAATAAACAAACAGGAGAAAATTATGAAGTAACCTGGACAACTACAGGAACAAAGACAGTAAGTTTAACAGTAGAAGAAAATGGCTGTAGTGATGTATTCACTCAGACTATAGAAGTATACCAAACACCAACGGCTTCTTTTACTGCTCCAGCAAGTTTATGTTTGCCTGGAGTAGCCACTTTTACATATAATGGCACTGATGGCGGAACTGCGAATTATACTTGGGATTTTGACGGAGGATCAGAAACAAGTATTGGTACAGAAATCTATGAAGTAACTTGGACGACTACAGGAACAAAGACAGTAAGTTTAACAGTAGAAGAAAATGGTTGTAGTGATGTATTCACTCAGACCATAGAAGTATTTCAAACTCCGACCGCCTCATTTAGTTCACCAGTAAGTTTGTGTTTACCAGGAACAGCAACATTTAGTTATGATGGCACCGATGGCGGAACAGCGACTTACACCTGGGATTTTGATGGTGGCTCAGCTAATAAGCAATCAGGAGAAAATTATGAAGTAACCTGGGCAACGACTGGTACAAAAACAGTAAGTTTAACTGTAGAGGAGAATGGTTGTAGTGATGTTTTCACTCAAACAATAAATGTGTTTCAAACTCCGACCGCCTCATTTAGTTCACCAGCAAGTTTGTGTTTGCCTGGAG
Organism: Thalassovita sp.; assembly: GCA_002729595.1. GTDB lineage: Bacteria > Bacteroidota > Bacteroidia > Cytophagales > Flammeovirgaceae > Chondrinema. The sequence goes on from PBYL01000278.1 coordinate 13,997, forward strand.
TAGCTACTTTTACATATAATGGCACTGATGGAGGAACAGCAAATTATACTTGGGATTTTGACGGAGGATCAGAAACAAGTATTGGTACAGAAATCTATGAAGTAACTTGGACGACTACAGGCACAAAGACAATCAGTTTAACTGTAGAAGAAAATGGTTGTAGTGATGTATTCACTCAGACCATAGAAGTATTTCAAACACCAACAGCTTCATTTAGTTCTCCAGTAAGTTTGTGTTTACCTGGTGTAGCTACTTTTACATATAATGGTACTGATGGAGGGACAGCGAATTATACTTGGGATTTTGACGGAGGATCAGAAACAAGTATTGGTACAGAAATCTACGAAGTAACTTGGGCATCTACAGGAACAAAAACAATAAGTTTAACAGTAGAAGAAAATGGTTGTAGTGATATATTTACTCAAACAATAGAAGTATTTCAAACACCAACAGCTTCATTTAGTTCTCCAGCAAGTTTATGTATACCAGGTGTAGCAACCTTTACTTATACTGGCACCGATGGCGGGACAGCGACTTATACATGGGATTTTGATGGTGGTACAGAATCGAGTGTGGGCACAGAAGTATATGAAGTAACATGGGCAACAACAGGAACAAAGACAGTAAGTTTAACAGTAGAAGAAAACGGCTGTAGTGATGTATTCACTCAGACCATAGAAGTATTTCAAACTCCAACAGCTTCATTTACTTCTCCTACAATTTTGTGTTTGCCAGGTACAGCTATTTTTAGTTATGATGGCACCGATGGTGGCTCAGCGGCTTACACTTGGGATTTTGATGGAGGAACACCTAACAAACAAACAGGCGAAAATTACGAAGTAACTTGGGTATCTACAGGAACAAAAACAATAAGTTTAACAGTAGAAGAAAATGGCTGTAGTGATGTATTCACTCAAACAATAGAAGTATACCAAACTCCAACAGCTTCTTTTACTTCTCCAGCCAGCTTATGTTTACCAGGCTCAGCTACCTTTAGTTATAATGGCACCGATGGTGGTTCGGCGACTTATTCTTGGGATTTTGCAGGTGGAACAGCAAATAAGCAAACAGGTGAAAACTATCAAGTAACTTGGGCTTCGTCTGGAATATATACAGTGAGCCTAACGGTAGAAGAAAATGGATGTAGTGATGTTTTCACTCAAACAATAAATGTGTTTCAAACACCTGTTGCTACTTTCTCAGCAGATTTAAATATATGCGGAACTGAGAGTTCAACAATTATTGAATTTACTGGTAGTGCTGAGGATGGATCTGTATTTAATTGGAATTTTGGAGGAGGTACGGCAACTGATTTGGGTAATGAGTCTTACGAAGTTACATGGAGTTCATTAGGTACAAAAACAGTTACCTTACAAATTGATAATGGTGGCTGTATTTCAAATACTTATAGTCGTCAGATAAATGTTTGGCCAATACCTACAGCAGACTTTTCAATTCCTACAGAGGTATGTACACCAACGGAAGCTATAGTTCAATATACTGGAACTGCTGCAAATTCTGCTACTTACAATTGGGATTGGGATGGAGGTATAGCTTCAAAAACAGGAACTGGACAAATATATTCAGTTTATTGGGCTGAGCCTGGAGAAAAAACAGTAAGACTTACAGTTTCTGAAAATAACTGTTTGTCAGAAGAGGTGGCACAAACCATCTTAGTTAAAGAGACTCCTCTTGCCACATTCTTAATGCCTTCAACAGCTTGCCAATATTCTGAAGTAGCAATCGGATATGCAGAATTGATTTCAAGCGGACTTACTTTTAATTGGAGTTTTGATGGAGGTGTAGTTATAAGTGAAGACTTAGATAATCAGCAATATATAATTTCTTGGGATACAGAAGGTACTAAGACTGTTACATTAGATGTAGAGTTGGATGGTTGTACAGCACAATTAGTAAGAGAAATTGAAATTCAAAGTACACCAACTGCAGTAATTAATGCGCCAGTTGGAGGTTGTGCAACTGATAATATTCTAATTGAATATGGGGGAGATGGTTTACTATCTACTACCACATTTAACTGGGATTTTGATGGTGGAACTGCTGTAAGAACTCCTGGTACTCAAGAATATGCTGTTACTTGGCCAGATGGTGGCTTTAAGCAAGTAACACTTCAAACAATAAACAAAATTACTGGCTGTTCAGCTGTAGATACAGTGATAGTTCAGGTAAATAATTTTTC
>PBYL01000279.1 GCA_002729595.1 Thalassovita sp.
AAAAAGTAACCAAAGGAGAAAGTGATATTCTCTGGCCGGGAAAACCTGTTTATTTTGCAAAAACTTCTGGAACTACTTCTGGAACTAAGTACATTCCCATTACCAAAGACTCTGTTCCAAACCATATAAATTCCGCCAGAAATGCACTTCTTAATTATGTGCATGAAACAGGCAACTCTGCATTCCTAGACAAAAAACTCATCTTTTTATCTGGTAGCCCAATTCTAGACACCAAAGGTGGAGTTCTTACCGGAAGGCTTTCTGGAATTGTAAATCACCATGTTCCCGGTTATTTGCGTACTAACCAAATGCCTTCTTACGAAACAAACTGCATCGAAGACTGGGAAGACAAGCTAGACCATATTATTGAAGAAACTTTAAAAGAGCCGATGTCGCTCATCTCTGGCATTCCGCCTTGGGTGCAAATGTATTTTGATAGAATACAGGCGAAAACAGGAAAGAAGATTAAAGATGTTTTTCCAGAGTTTTCTGTGTTTGTGTATGGTGGGGTGAATTTTGAACCATATAGAGAAAAGCTTTTCGATTCTATTGGGAAGAAAATTGATTCGATAGAAACCTACCCTGCTTCCGAAGGTTTTATCGCTTATCAAGATACACAAACCGAAGAAGGCTTATTATTGCTACTCAATTCAGGTATATTCTTCGAGTTTATTCCAGCAGATGAGTATTTCGATGAAAACCCAACTAGGTTGAGTATAGCTGATGTTGAGCTTGGTAAAAACTATGCGCTCATTATTAATTCTAATGCTGGCTTATGGGGCTATTCCATTGGCGATACTGTAAAATTTGTTTCTAAAGCGCCTTACAGGTTATTAGTAACGGGTAGAATAAAGCATTTTATTTCGGCTTTTGGTGAGCATGTAATCGGAGAAGAAGTGGAAAAAGCTATGAGTTATGCACAAAGCAAACATCCCGAGACTAAAATCTCAGAATTCTCTGTTGCTCCTCAAGTAAAAGTAGAAGAAGGTCTGCCCTATCACGAATGGTTAATCGCCTTTGAGCAAATACCTGCAGATATGGAAAATTTTGCAAATGATATAGATAGTAAACTGTGTGAATTAAACAGTTACTACGACGATTTAATTAGCGGAAACATCTTAAAAAGACTCGTTATCACCCCTCTCCAAACAGACGCATTTCAGAGTTATATGAAGTCAATTGGTAAGTTAGGAGGCCAAAACAAAGTACCTCGTTTAGCCAACGACAGGAAGATTGCAGATGTAATAATTAAGTGGAAAAAATATTAAAAATCACCAGATTTTTTTACATTAGGGAAGAAATAAGAATCAAACTACTGATAAAAGTATGTTTGAACGTATCATAGTGTATCAAGTGTTAAATAAGGTAAACAGATATGCTAATATAAGATCGTTAACATTCTCGATGTGCCTTTTTTAGTAAATTTGAAAAAATAACCAAACATCCACTTAAACTTAAAAGCTATGGCTGAACAAGTGAAAGAACAAGAAGATAAGTTAGAAAGAGAAGATGATTATTATACTGGTATTGAGCCATATATGTCAAGAGATTCAGAATTAATGATTTCTTTTATCATTGTACTTGGTGCAGTAGTAATACTTGCTGGATCTATCATTTACGCTCAAGGTTTATTTTAATCTTCAACAATCTTATCTGTAAAAAAATTAAAGGTATCTGTTCTTAGATACCTTTTTTTGTTTCATTTTAGAGTAGATTTATGCCAATTGTATCTCAGAAATAATTTTACTCTTAAATTATCCCTTCAATTAAATTTTAATTTTTAAATTTGAATTACTTGAATGAATACTAATTATTCTTAATAAATTACTATTTTTTTATGAGATACCCCTTACGATTTTTACTACTCCTATTTACTAGCAGTATTACACTCTTTGCGCAATCATCCAATGCTCAAAGAAACAAAGCTCCAGAAACCAGTGCTACCAGTCAAAATACAATAGCAGACAAAACCAAAAGTATGAAAGCCTACGAAGGTTATTTCAATTACTATTGGGATGAAAAAACTGGCAAAATCTGGCTTGAGATAGATAAGTTTGACGAAGAATTTTTATATGTAAGTTCACTTTCTGCAGGTGTAGGCTCTAATGACCTTGGTCTAGACAGAGGCCAATTAGGTGGCAGACACATTGTAAAGTTTGAAAGAACTGGCCCAAAGGTTTTATTAATTGAGCCAAACTACGAATACAGAGCAATTAGTGACAACGAAGACGAAAGAAGATCAGTAGAACAGGCTTTTGCTAGATCAGTATTAGGGGGATTTGACGTAGCCGCAGAAACTGATGGAAAAGTATTGGTAGATGTTTCTAAGTTTTTTATGAGTGATGCACATGACGTTGCAGGTAGATTAAAAGGAAGAAAGCAAGGTGCATACAGATTAGATGAAAACCGCAGCGCTTTTTATCTACCAATGATGAAAAACTTTCCTAAAAATACAGAAATTGAAGCAACACTTACTTTTACGGGTGAGGCAACTGGTCGTGAGATTAGATCTGTAACACCAACAGCAGATGCAGTAACAGTAAGACAACATCATTCATTTGTAGAGTTACCAGACGATAACTACAAACCAAGAAAATTTGATCCGAGAGCCGGGTTCAATGGCATCTCTTTTATGGATTATGCCACTCCTATTTCTGAACCTATTGTAAAACAGTATATATCCAGACACCGTCTGGAAAAGAAAGACCCAAGTGCAGCAATGAGCGAAGCAGTTGAGCCAATTATCTATTATTTAGATAGAGGCGCACCAGAACCAGTAAGATCGGCACTTTTAGAAGGTGCATCTTGGTGGAATCAAGCATTCGAAGCTGCGGGTTATAAAGACGCTTTCCAGGTGAGATTACTTCCCGAAGGAGCAGACCCAATGGATTTACGCTACAACGTGATCCAATGGGTCCACCGCTCCACACGGGGATGGTCGTATGGTTCTTCTGTAAGAGATCCAAGAACTGGAGAAATTATTAAAGGACACGTTTCATTAGGTTCTTTACGTGTTCGCCAAGATTATTTAATTGCAGAAGGTTTAGTTGCCGCTTACGAAGAAGGCAAACCTGTATCTGAAGAAATGCTCGAAATGGCATTGGCAAGGCTTAGACAACTTTCTGCTCACGAAGTTGGCCATACTTTAGGCTTAATGCACAACTTTGCTGCCTCTCCTAAAGACAGAGCATCTGTAATGGATTATCCACATCCACAAATCGATTTAAAGAAAGATGGTACTGTAACGCTAGCAAATGCTTACGATACTGGCATTGGTGAGTGGGACAAAGTAACTATTGCTTTTGGTTATCAGGATTTTCCAGAAGGAACTGATGAAGATGAAGCTTTAAATAAGATTGTAAACGACTACATCAAAGATGGTTTTGTATTTATTTCTGATGCTGATGCTAGAGCTTCTGGTGGTGCACATCCTACAGCACACCTTTGGGATAGTGGAAAAAATGCAGCTGATGAGCTAAACAGATTGATGGAAATCCGCCAGAAGATTTTAGACAACTTCTCGATGGATAAAATTAGAACTGGTATGCCTAAAGCTACTTTAGAAGAAGTATTAGCTCCAATGTACATGCTACATCGCTACCAAATTGATGCAGCTTCTAAAATGCTGGGCGGTATGAACTACACTTTTGCAGTAAAAGGCGACAAGCAAGTTGTTACTGAAATTGTAAGCCCTGCTGAGCAACAAAAAGCATTAGATGCTTTATTAAACACACTTTCTCCTAAAGCACTTACATTATCAGAAGAACTGATAAAAAATATTCCTCCTCGCCCAGCGGGTTACCCAAGAACAAGAGAAACTTTTAAAGCAAGAACTGGCGTTAGCTTCGATCCTGTATCAGCAGCAGAAACAGCAGCTAATGAAACATTGCGCTTTACTTTCCATCCACAAAGAGCAGCAAGATTAGTAGAATTCCACAGCAGAGACAGCAAATATCCGGGCTTAGGCGAAGTAATTGATGAAGTGTTAGACTACACAATTACTAAAGCTAAATCTACTAGCGGTTTAGAAAAAGAAATTCAGATGCTTACAGGGAAGTTGGCGGTGAGACACATTATGAACCTCGCTGGTGATGAAAGCTCTGCAGCACAGGTAAAAGCAATCTCTATGTTGAAATTAAATGAGTTGAAAGAATACCTCGATGCTACTAAAAAAGACAGCACCGAAGAACAAGCTCACTATTTCTACTTATCGCAAGAAATTGCTAAGTTCTTAAGAAACCCAGGTAAAATTGATATTACTGCACCACTTTCTCCTCCAGATGGCTCTCCTATTGGGATGGACATTATGTGTGGCGAAGATTACACTTGGTAAAAGTAATTTAACATCGATAAGAAAGGCTTCTAATCAATTAGAAGCCTTTTTTTGTATCTAAATATTATTGGGGAATAATCTAATTTAGCCCTGTCTTCATACTAAATCATCAATTAATATGGGAATTAGAATCTTAATGATAGATTGCTTAACAAGTGGTTGTGATTCCTAAATCAGTTATTATCAACCAAACCATATTAAAGCTTTCTAAAGGCTGATTATCTATCGTACCAAGTATTTCTCTTACTAAGTTTTAAGTCTTGTAGAATTGATGATCTTACACTAATATCGATATTATAAGACTGACGAGCTCCGAAAGGAATCCAGCTCATCGTCATTTGCCAGCAGTGTAAGTCTCTTGAGATGTTCAAACTAGTAAAACCGAAACCTTTTTCCTCAAAATCATAAGACGATCGGAAACCAATTTTCCATTTTTCTGTAAAGGAGACATCGCCACTAAAAGTTAATGTCTGCACTACGGAAGATTCTTTAAAACCAGTTTTACTATATCGGAGGTTATAGCTTAGCCTCAAACTCCAAGGAATGCTAAAGTCTACATACAAACTCGGATTATTTTCTATAAACTCAAGTTCTTCTCTTTCCTTTTCTGTTTTTGGTTGCACATCTTTATCCTTTCCATCATTCTTTTTCTTTGGACTCAGAGAAGTTGATAATGCCAAACTTGCACTAGTTAACTGCCCTATTCCATTGCCAGTATTCCAAGCATATTCAGGAATTCTGTGTTGAGAAACAGTCATATCTCCATCAGAATCGAAAGTAACATCATCCAACACATAAGTATATGGATCAAGTGTACCACTTAAGTTAACCGACAAACCATTAATGAAAGGAACATTCTTAAACAACTGAGTTCTAGCACTCATCGAAATATTAGAGAGGTTGAAAGAGTCAGCAGCAAAGTTGTAACTAGTACTTAAGCTCAAACTTTGTAGAATTGGCACCTTTTTACTTTCTGCTTTACCAGTAGAATCTGGCTTCGCTCTTACCTTCGCTTCAATCTGGTTGCTCAAACTAAAAGAAACAGAACTACTTCTACCAGAACTAGGTGCACCATACAAAGCTCCTTGGAAACGAGACACTTTACTGTAAGTTTCTCCTGTTTCATCTTTCTGCACATATTGGAAGAATCCGTATCTCGGATCAGAAAAATCTGGACGATAACTGTAACTAACACTTGGTGTAATCATATGTCTAATACCTTCAACCTTTCCAATTTTAGGATAATAGAAAGTATATAATCGAGTACTCATACCCACACTAGAGGTGTAATCGTAAGCTCTGGTAAAACCAGGTTCTTCTGTTACTCTTACAGCATCCTCTTCTTCTACATAAGTGTAGTTGAACTTTTGAGGATACCAGTATTCGTTATAACTAAAGCTCGGAGAAAGCTGGAAAAATTTGAGTAAAGTTAAGTTAGTCGAAACAGGAATTTTGTGAATAGCCCCATATTGCGCATCGTTTAAGAACCTACTAAAATTCGAAAATAAATCATCCGGCAGATCATCATCGTCGTCGTCATCTGTTTCCGTATCAGTTTCTTCTTCTAAATCTTCTAGAGTTGTGAACGGGAATGAGATATTATCTTCTTCGTTTGTAACCTGTGCTTTTGTACTTACTGAATAAGACACATTTAACTGAGTTAGCGGATTCTTTTTTGTAGAATTTCCTTTAAAAGGATAAATCCTTCTCATAGAAAGGTTCGCCTCAGGATATAAATCTGTAACTCCTGTATTCACGTTTTGGTTGATACGCAAGTTAGCACTACCTGTAAAAGGAGTTCCTTCAAATGTTTTGCTGTAAGAAACACTTGAGTTAAATGAAGCTGAAATATAATCTTGCGTGCTAAAAGAGTTGTTTCGGTTATATGTTGATGAACCAACGTTTACACTTGCAGAAAATCTACTATTACCTTTAGATACTGGGCTGTGGTTCCATCTTAACCAATAATCTGTAGTTTCTGTGTCTTCCAGATTATCTTGCTGTGTAATGACTTTATTATAGCTAAAGCTTAACCCACCACTAAATTTGTATCTTACTTTATAATCAGAATCTATTGATGCTCCCCAACCTCCAAGTGAATAAATCTGTCCAAGAAGCTGCACACCCATATAATCTCCTACTGGCAAGTAAAAACCACCATTTCTTAAATAAAAACCTCTGGTAGAACTTTCACCATAGGTAGGCACTACAATACCAGCACTTCGCTTATCTGAAAATGGAAACAAACCAAATGCAAAACCCAATGGCGTAGGTACACCATTCAACTCAAAGTTAAATGGACCGGAAATCACATATTTATTAGGAACAATTTTTAATTCTTTAGATCGAATACCAAAGTGAGGCTCTTCTAAATTACAGGTGGTATAGATATTACCTGCGGCATACATGGCATTATCTGGCGTTCGCTTTACCTTCCCACTTTTTATATAGCCGTCTCCTTGTTGAGTTACAATACCCGAAATGATACCTTTTTCGGTTTCCATATTGTAAGTCATATTCTCCGCATTGTAGGTTTGCCCACCCTGTGTAAATATAGGAATCCCCGTGAGCGTGCCTGTGGAGTCGGGAACACCATTAGCATGCACAGTCTTTTCAGCCATATTATACTGAATTTCAGCCGCTTCAATGGTCATATCGCCATAAGTCACTTTTGCTTCACCATACAAGTACACAGTGCCATTTATAGGATCGTAATTAAGCGAATCCTTAGCAAAATATTGAATGGTGGTTTCAATTGGGCCTTCTTGTTGAATAGTATCTGTAGCAACAGCTAAACTATCTGTCGACAAAAGTGTTGTATCTGTAGAAATGGTCGAATCATTGACTAAAACAGTATCACTTTCAATAACTTGTGCTTGGGAAGAAAGGCTCAGTAGAATAAAAACTGAGGAAAAAAGAACAGCTCTCATCACAAACTCTACAATTTTGCCAATAAAGGTATAATTTTTATATCTGTCCAAAATTCCCTAAAAAAAATTTTCAGCTCTAAAACGAAGAATAAGAGAAACGAGTTCTTTAATAAATCATGTTAAAAAAACACTTTTTTCCGTATTTTTACTAAATAGTAAAAGAGAAGGATGAACTCCAACTATTTAACATATTTTTGATAAAAGATACAAAGAAGCGTTAAATGCTTATTTTTTTTCTCCTTACTCAAAACAGGATGCAATTTTATGAAAAATCTCTTAATAATTCCCTTAGCTATCACCGGAATTATGCTTTGTTCTTTTCAACCTGTGGATAAGCCGGCATATTCTGTAAAAAAAATAGTAATAGATGCTGGCCATGGCGGGTTTGATCCAGGATGTTCAGGTTCTTACAGTAAAGAAAAAGAATTAACTCTAGAAATAGCTTTCGAATTAGGCAAACTCATTAGCACCTTTCATAAGGATGTAGAAATTATTTACACCCGTACAAAAAATCAATATGTAAATCTGCATGAAAGAGCAATGATTGCCAATAGAGCATCAGCAGATTTGTTTATCTCAATTCATTGCAATGCTTATCCTAAAGAAAATATTCATGGTACAGAAACCTATACAATGGGTTTAAGCCATACGAATGATAATTTAGCTGTAGCCATGCGAGAAAACTCTGTAATCTTGCAAGAAGAAGGCTACTTACAATTGTATGACGGTTTTGACCCGAAATCTCCAGTTTCTTATATCTTACTTTCAAACCTGCAACAGGCCTATCAAGAAAATAGCCTAGCCTTTGCCTCTTTAATCGAAAATGAATTCGGTAAAACAAACGAGCGCCCAAACCGCGGTGTAAAACAAGCAGGATTTTTAGTTTTAGCAAAAACAACAATGCCTAGTGTATTGGTAGAAGTTGGTTTTCTTACCAACAAAGAAGAAGAAAAATATCTTAATTCTGATTTAGGAAAGGCAAAAGTTGCAGCAAATCTTTATCGCGCTTTTAGAAATTACAAAAGAGATTTGGAAGCCAGAAGTAATTAAAGCAAAAAGCCAGTTTAAAAACTGGCTTTTTTTATTCGATTACAATTGGTTCTGCATCTTGCAGCATATAAACCAAATGATAACTGTCTTCATAATTTAATTTTAGCTTGCCTCTAAAGGTTACTTTAGAATCTGCATCAAACTTCTCCTCCTCTTTTAAGTACACTTCCATTACAGATTCTGGACCAGCATTACCGCAAAAGAAACAACTTGCATAAGGAAATGCAGAAAGTACTAAATAATCTGCGCCAGTTAAATCAACCGGAATAATAAAACCTTTTATCTCAACTTCTTTTCCGTTTAGTGCTTCAATTTCTTGAGCAAATGTGGGCAACTGTATTTCTGCACCTATATATTCATTGTATTCAGATTTCCATTTGATTTTTGCTAGTTGTTTCCATAAATCAGCGTCTTGCGCTTTTACAGTAATCTGCAAACCAAGCAAAAGCGAAAAGGAAAAAAAGAACAAGTATTTATGCATAACTGATTTTTTAGATTGATTGAAAAGTGAAGTTAATCAATTTTTTGTGATCGCTTAAATCTTTTAGGGAGAGAAATTCATCTTTCAATCTAATTTTCCTCAGATAAACTGCATTTAAAAACATATTTCCATAGATTTGATCAAAAGACACGAACAACAAATTTCCTTTATTTTTAGATACTTTTAGCATGAAAATGGAACAAACCTGGCGTTGGTATGGCCCGAATGATTTAGTGAGTCTCTCAGATGTGAAACAGGCAGGAGCTACCGGAATTGTAAACGCATTGCATCATATCCCCAATGGAGAAATCTGGACAGAAGAAGATATTTTAAAGCGCAAAGCAATTATTGAAGATGCCGGACTTACTTGGTCTGTAGTTGAAAGCGTACCTGTTCACGAATCTATTAAAAAGAAATCTGGAGATTATAAGCAGTATATCGAAAACTATAAAACCTCTATTAAAAATCTTGGTAAATGTGGTGTAAAAACTATTTGCTACAACTTTATGCCTGTGCTCGACTGGACACGTACAGATTTGGCTTACGAAGTGGCAGATGGTTCTAAAGCGCTAAGATTTGATGCAAATGAGTTTGCTGCTTTCGAATTATTTATACTAAAAAGACCCGGAGCAGAAAACGACTATAGCGAAGCACAAAAAACAGCGGCAAAAGCATGTTTTGAAAAGTTGGATGAAGCTTCTATAGAAAAACTAGTAAATAACATTATTGCAGGTTTACCGGGTTCAGAAGAGGGTTATTCTTTACAGCAGTTCCAAAAAGTATTAGATGAATATGCTGATATTGATGCTGATACACTTAAAAAACACCTTTTCGAATTCTTACAAGAAATAATACCAGTAGCAGAAGATGCTGGTGTGAGAATGGCCATTCACCCAGATGACCCTCCCTTCCCTATTCTTGGTTTACCTAGGGTAGTAAGTACAGAAAAAGACTTACAAGACTTGCTAAATGCAGCTGATAGCCCAAGCAATGGCTTTTGCATGTGTACAGGTTCTTATGGAGTAAGAGCAGATAATGATTTAGCAGGAATGATCAGAAGAAATGGCGATAAGATGCATTTTATCCACTTAAGAAGCACCAAACGCGATGATGCTGGCAACTTCTACGAAGCAGATCACTTAGATGGTGATGTAGATATGTACGAAGTAGTGAAAGCTATTTTAGAAGAACAAAGCAAAAGAAAAGCAGCTGGAAGAACTGACGGTGCGATTCCTATGCGTCCAGATCATGGTCACCAAATGATTGATGACTTGCATAAGAAAACCAATCCGGGATATTCTTGCATAGGTAGATTAAGAGGTCTAGCAGAGCTAAGAGGACTAGAACTAGGAATACTAAAATCAGTATTCTAACCGAAATAATAAGCGATTAATAACAGGATGGCTTGAAAAACAATTGAGCCATCCATTAATCCTGTATAATAAAAGCCTTTTCTCTTTTTGTTTACACCCAGAATAATCAAAAAACAAAAGATGTGCGATACAGAAATGGCTAAAAAATATGAAAGGTGGTAAGCGTAATAAGCCACAATTGAAGAGAATATTAAGCAAAGTGTAGACACCAATTGTGTTCTCTTTAAGCCAATTGTCGCAGCCAAAGTCTTCAAATTTACTCTCTTATCGCTTTCTTCATCCCTAATATCAAAAGGCAAGGTTAATGCGAAATAAAACAAAGCCCTTTGTATAGTTTCTGGCACTAACAGATGCCTAGATATCTCATGCTTAAAGTTTGTTTCCAGAAAAGGATACCACACTGTCGCTGCCACCCAGACATATACAATCAGAAATATCTTTAAATTATTATTATACCTGAGCGCTCCGAGTTTAAACCTGCCAAACTTAAAATCATAGCCATAAAAAACTGCTATTAGGGCTAAATGCCCCATAAACAGAAATTGATGAAAATTTGATTTTAAAACAAGACAAACTACCATTACCCAAGCAAAGAAGAACAGAGCCTTATTATTTTTTATATAATATCTCCAAGCTTCTTTAATACTTCCAGATTTGTTGTTTTGTAAGTGGTAGTCTAATAATGTGGCAAAACCGATGAGTATCGCTAAAAAATAATCTATTTGCTCATCAAATAATATATAAGAAGATACAGTAGCACCAAACCCACACAATGCTGTTATCAAATGCGTGCCATAAAGCTTTTGAGATAATGTTTTTCCAGATGGATGAAATTCCTTAGCCAAATTATAAGTTGAACTGGTAATCCTAGATTATTCGGCTAAGTTAAAAGGAAAAGGGCAAAAAAAAGAAGGGGCATGCAAAGCACACTCCCTCACTTAGTTTATATTTGGTATGAAAAAATAGTTTAAATGCCTTGGCCAGCGGCCCATCTAAGCTCAGCAATAGATTTGGCAAACTCATATCGCATCTTAAATAATTTTACTTCAGCCTCTATCAGTTTGTTCTCCCGCACATTTACATAAAAAACAGAACTTTCTCCAACTCTAAATTTTTGCCTCTCCCCTCTTACCATTTTCACGTAATTATCTACCATATCCTCCTGCAAATCCAATTGTTCATTTAAGTTAACAAGTTCATTATACTTTGCATTCAGTTCGTTGATAATTTCTCGTTCTTTTTGTTTACTCTCTAACTGATTCTGGTCAATTTTTATATTAACCTGCTGAACTTTTGCGCGTTCTTTTCGCAAAAAAATAGGCATTTCGAAACTAATTCCCAGTTTATAGTTCTCTGAGAGATAAGAGTAATCAAACTTAGACTCAGTATCTTTTAAGAAATTATAATTCAAATTTAATTCTGGTTTGAGCATTTCTCTAGCAAGTCTCCTATCCACCAACAATTGCTCATTCTTAAATCTAATTTTCAGTAACTCCGGATGATTCTCCATTGCAAAGTCCATTAGCTCTTGTAATGTCTGCGGATCATCGTATTCCCAAGGTAAATTAACTGGGTTGATACTTTCAGATAATTCTAGTGGCTCACTATCTGGCCCCCAAATGTGATTCGAAAGCATTAAACGTGCATTTTTTAATTGCACATTCGCATTGTTCAAATCCATTTGACGCTGCTGCATGGTAATTTTCGCCTCAACTGAATCGATTGGAGCCATATCGCCTTGCTCAACCCTAATTTTCACAGACTTGAAAAAGTATTCTGCAATCTCAAAACCTCTTTCGAGTGTTTCATACTGATGATAATAAAAATACCAGTTCCAATAATCTTTGGCTACTTGTAAAATCAATTTGTTGAGCATCTTCACCTTTTCCGCTTCCGAAATATCTTCGAAAATAGCAGCTTGCCTTACTGAAGCTCTACGCTCATCAATAAATAAACCTTTACCAATTGGCACAGAAATTCCGGCATAAGGCAAACCTCTGCCATCATCTGTATTATGCTCGGGGTTTAGGTAATAACCAGTGTTTTTTTCATAGCCTGCCTTTAAATCTATACCACCTAGCCAAACAGGTATTTTTAATTCTGTTTTCCAGAGCGAATAGTATTCTGTTTCGTGAAATTCTTTTGTATCATATGTAGATTTAATTTTAGGATCAAAATACCCTCTCGATAACCTCAACTGCTGCTTAGCATTCTCCGAAAGTAGTTGTGCCTGCTTTGCTACCGGATGATTTTCTAAAATCTGTTTGTACAACTCATCCAGAGACAAAACAGCAACAGTATCTGGTTCTGGCTCAGCTTTACTCCACTTTTTAGCATTTGCGTCAATAGCTGTAAGTAGAGTAAAAAAGAGCAGAATCAATGGTATTTTAAGTAAATCAGTTTTTATTGATATACTCATTTTTTCTTGTCTTTTGATTTTGAAGTATCACTTCCGGATGAAGCTTTAGAATAAGCCGAAACTGTTGGTGGGAAGCCATTCAGGTTACGCCACAATTCGAAGTAAACTGGTACATCGTCTAACATTACCCAGCCATAAACTCCCGAACCTAACCTTAGCTCTTCTGGCCATTCTTCATCACCTTCTCTTTTATCTGGTGAAATCAATACTCTATATTTTCCTGTCTGGTCACCGACCTGATCAATCACAGAAACCTTACCACCAAAAGTACCTACAGATACACTCGGCCAACCCGAAAACTGAATTGCTGGCCAACCATCAAATTGCAAACGAACGTGTCTACCAACAGAAAGTAATGGCACATCCATCGCATTGATGTATAATGCAACTGCTTTATCTGGTTCAGATGGCATAATTGTAAGTAATGGTTCTTGCTCTTTTACAGTCTCTCCGATACCATTCTTAAGTGCTTTTACAATGTAGCCACTTTGCGGGGCGACTATGGCATACTGCTGATTCCGGATAATCATGTTGGCCAGTTCATTTTTACTTTTTGCCAGCATTCCTTCTCCATCGTAAATATCTGCGAGCGTAGCACTTCTGTCAGATTCAGACTTGGCAATTTTATCTAAATACTCTGCTTCTACCGTACTTAAGTTTAGCTTTTCAATTTCAAGATCGTTTCTTGATGAGTTCAATTTATTTTGAGCACTCACCACTTTAGCTCTGGCTTCTTGAACTTTAATTTTTGCACTTTCAAGTTTTGTTAGCGCTACCAAACCACTATCGTACAGGTTTTGGTACATGTTTACCTGTCTTTCCGCAACAGCTACATTTGTTTTTGCAGCAAGCACATCATTACTATCACTTTCAACTTTAAGTCGCTTCTGTACAATCTTATTTTCAGTTTGTTCCAGTTTTAACTTTAAGCCACTGCGTAAAGCGTTTGCTTGCATCTGTAAAGCTTCTGCTTTTTTAATTTTACTAGCAATACTCTGCTCTTTAGCATTAACTTGTTCTTGAAGTCTTAATAATAAGTCTGGGTCAAAGTATTTCTCTTTGATCTCGGCAATTCTTACAAGTGTATCGCCAGCTTCTACTTGCTGCCCTTCTCTAATTTTCCATTCGATAATTCTACCAGCAATAGCTGTCTCTACTGTTTGCGGACGATCGCTTGGAGAAAGCGCAGTAAGCTCACCATCTGCCCGAATATTTTGCTGCCAAGGCAGAAACATGGTAATAAAGGCAAGAATACATACCCCAGCAAGCCAACGACTTAATCCTTTAACACTCTTAGGTGTTTGCAGCGATTTAAGCGAATTGAGCTTCTGCTTATAGTGTGTTTCGTCAATTTTTGAATTAGGGGATAACCTCAACATGTTGTTTAATTTCTTTAATAGCTGATTTATATTTTAAAATTTGGCTATTTAAATCTTTTAGGCCACTTCACTTTTTGTGTATTTATAGACTAATATCTCCTTGAACTTCTCATTTTCCATCAGCTCTTCGTAAGTACCTTCCATAATCTTTTTACCTGAATCAAGCAGTACAATTCTGTCGCAGCTTGCCATAGTCATAGGATCATTAGATACACTTACCAGTGTCCAAGGATTTTCTTTGTCCATTAAAAAATGAAGGATTTTAAGTCTGTCTACTTTTTCCAGATCTTTTATTATATCGTTAAGAATTAGCAGCCTTGGTCTTTCAGCGATACATCTTGCTAATACCAATTTGGATGCAACACTTTGAGAGAAAATTCTTCCACCGGCTACCATATTCGTCATCAAGCCATTCGGTAAAGAAGAAAATAAATCGAGCAAGCCAACACTTTCTAGCGCCCAAGTAACATCTTCGTAAGAAACTTTAGAATTACCCATTGTTACATTTTCTAGAATTGTTCCATCAAAAATTTCTTCGCTAGATACATTCTTTGCCACTTGGTCTCTTAGGTGGTTTAGGTTTACATCGCGCATAGAAACGCCATTTAGCGAAATCATCCCTTCGTAAGAATCAAGCACGCCTGAGAATAACCTCGCCATGGTATTTTTACCTGAGCTGTTGTAACCTGAAATACAAACTCTTTCACCCGGTTTTATATCAAGATCAATCCCGTTAATAGAATATTCTGAGTTACCAGGATATTTATACTTCACATTTCTCATTCTGATATTTAAACCATAATGCTGTTTTTCTGGAATAGTGATTCCACCGTTTTTCTCTAAACCTAAATCAGTTACATTACCAATTTTTTCTACCGCTGTAAGCATATCGTAAACCGTACTCATGTTGAGAATGAGTTTTTCTACTGCTGCCAAAATCATTACAATTACGATTTCTGTAGCTACAAACTGCCCAAGTGTAATTTCTCTTTCCATTACTAACCAGCTACCGATTATAAGCAAACCACCAGTTACAATGGTTTTAAAGCCTATAATGTTAATAAACTGAGCCATTAGAATGCGGAAGTGTTTCTTTCTGTAGTGCAGATAATTATTTACATAACTATCCATTTTTTGCAATGGTAAATTGGTATGCCCAGCAAGTTTAAAGGAATATAAAGTACGTGCAATCTCCTCTAACCAATGCGCCACTTTATACTTGTACTTAGATTCAATAAGGCTAGAATCTAAACCTTTTGGCCCTGTAAAATAGAAAACCAGTGTAATTGCTGTTAGCAAAATGATGCTAAAAAAGATAAAAAACGGGTGGTAGAACGAGAGTAAAACCAAACCGAAAACGATCTGCAAAGCAGCACCAGTTAAGTCTATTAATAACTTAGGCAAACCTTTTTGAAGCGTTAATACATCAAAAAAGCGGTTCATTAATTCTGGCGCATAATCATTTAAAATAGATTCTGCTTTTACTTTAGGTATTCTATGAGAAAACTCAAAAGCTGCTTTTACGAAAATTCTCCGTTGAAGAACCTCTACTATCGAGTACTGCATTACCTGCAAAGCCCCAGCAATTAAAACACCTATAATTACAAAGGAAATGAGTAGTATGATGGAGTTAAAAAACACACCACCCGAAATCATCTCTATAATAGACTGCACGCCCAAAGGCAAAGAAAGACTGATGATAGAAATAATGATTGCATAGAAATAGATGTAAAAAATATCTTTTCGCTCCGCTCCTAGTAAGTTAAATAATCTAGAAACGGGTCCCTTTACCTCTTTCATGAGGTTGTCGTCTTCACTCACTAAAGCATGCTGTGAAAAAGGAACTGCATATAATACTTCACCATTGGGTAACATCTCCAAATTCTGGAAAATGAATGAAGCATCTTCAATTTTAATTTCTTCTGCGTTTTTGTAGAGATATGCGCTAAAGTAGTTGTTGTGCTCTTTATAAAGCATTACTGGCATTACATCTTCAGTATCTCTATAAAAAGTTAGTACAGGAAATCCCACCTCCTCAACAAACAAAATAAATTGTTCGAAAGGGAGATTGTTCTTCATAATGGCAAGGTTTATTTTACGTCCCTTATCACTCAAGCCATCTAGAAAAACCTCTGCTCTACCTGTAAATGATGTATTAGTATAATATTCATCCCTTAGGTTAACCATTTTAAAATCATGATCAACCAATCCAGCCATACGCTGGATTATCGGGTTAAATTGTTTAGAATTCATAGAGGATCTAAAAAAATATTTTGACTTAAAAATATTTTGGTATGAGTTGTTTGCTAATTGCTCAATTTTTAAAATGGACACAATAATTTCTTATTGTGAATTATTTCGCAAAAACAACACAAATATCTGATTTACAATAAATTAGATTGGAATAGTTCAAAGGAGATATGAACTATGCAAAATATAAAGAGGGAGATTACTTGTAGAAAATAATTGATTATTTAAACTAATTTCTGGTATATTTACTACAAGTTCCGATTCTGGAAATACTGTATAAAACTGACGCTCAACTTCTCTATTACTATTAACTTGGTGGATTGCTATCTCCGTTTTAATAGATTCTTCTTCTAGCATATTTTCAGTATCTGTCTTTTCGCAATCGGAAAAGCAGAAAAAGCTTAAGTCTACACTAGATAAGTGTAAGGTACTTAAAATGAAAATGTATGCTAAAAGTTTTGACATAGTGTTAGTTAAGCCGCAATACTAGGTTTTATACTATATTGATATTACAAAATTATTGAGAAAATGTTTTTTTCGATTAAATTTCAAGAAAAAAATATCTTGTTTTAGATAATTAAATCGACAAAATTTTCTCATAAGCCTTAATAACCTTGCTATTACTATAAAAGTTTAATAATCGATTTTTTTCCAGCATTTAATTTTTCAACTTATAATTAAACTAAAAATAAAAGCGATTTTGGCTGGTAAGTATTCTCTCTGTTTTTAAATTGTATTGTTTTTTGTCCCGGCTTTAAATGTTAAAAATTTGGAACTATTTCAAAAGAATAAGGAAGAGTTGATAGAAGAAATTCTACAACTTCGAGAAAAACTGGCAAAAAAAGAATTTACAGATTATTCAGACGATGATCCGAATGATATAGATATTACTGAGTTTTATGTATCCAATCACTTTGTATGTAAACATTGGCTTGATGGGGAGATTTTTTTCTTAAATGACCAAAGCCGAGATACCTTTAATATAAGCGAGGCAGACTATAACAAAGCCAATATTAAAGACTTAATGCCCGAGCAACATATTCATATATATGAGTTGTACATAAAAAAACTTGCTCAAAGTAAAACGGCTAGAGGTTACGTAAGCTTGATAGATAAAGATGGTAATACTGTTGTGCTCGATTTTATTAGTATGTATGTGGAGCACGAAAGTGGAAGACCATTTATTAGAGGAATCGGTAGAGATGTAACCACCAAGCTTAAAAAGAAAAAATGGCTTACCGCAGCTAAAGAATTCTATAAATCACTTTTCGAGAAGAATAATAACATCATTTTCCTCCTCGAAACAAATGGAAATATTATTGACATCAATAAAACTGGTCTACAATTTTTTGGACTTGATAAAGACAATGTAAATTACCAGAGACTAGAAGATGTTTTTGAAAAATATGATATTTCTATTATTGAGCCTAAAGGCAAAAATGTTAACGACTTACTAAGCATAAAAGACAAGATTTTAATAGAAGGCGATTATCCAAATAAAGGAAAGTTTACACTAGAAATAAGTTTGGATGAAGCTCAATATTACAATCAAAGTCTGGCGGTAGCCTACTGCAGAGATGTTACCGAAGAAAAGAAAATTGAAGCAGATAATGAGGCCAGATACGAAGAGCTGCTGGTTTTTAATGAAACAATCAGAAATATTTTCCCTGAAAAAAATACCGAACAGCTTCTGATAAGATCATTAAACATTATCTCTAAACTTAAGCATATTAGCTATAGCTGTATTTTAAAAAGCACCAACGAAAAGCAGAATCAAATACTTTATCAGATAAATCCTGATATTGACGACAGTTTACCTCAGCTAATTATAAATACAGATTTAACGAAATTTCCAGATTTAATAAATCAAAGAAGACCGAGGCTTTTTAAACCTTTCGAATTACACGAAGCGCAAACTGATCCTCTCCTATTGCTTCCCATCCATATAGAAAGTAGGGTTGAATATATCTGTTGTTATGCGCTTAATCCGGCTACAGACAATTTGATTTTGCAACTCAAACTGCTTGCAATGGAAATTAACAGCCGACTTAACGAAGCTGTATTCCAAAATAAGCTAGCAGTAAGTGAAAATAGATTTAAAACCATTGCCAACCACGCTCCTTCTCTCATGAGAATGGCAAACATTGAGAATGAGTTTTATTACTATAATGAGCAGTGGACAAAGTTTATAGGAGAATGCTCAGAGAATGAAGGGGAAGATACTTGGAAAACATGTGTTTATGAGGAGGACAGAGAGATAATTGATAAAATCGAGAAACACATCGAAAACAAAGAGTCTTACGAGACAATTTATCGCCTTAAAAGAAGCGATAATCAATACAGATGGTTGCTAGAAAAAGGCAGTCCATACTACGATAACAAAGGCAATTACAAAGGCTTTATCACTTCGGCGATTGACATACACGACCGCAAAGAAAAAGAAGAACAGAAAAGCTACGAAGATATGATCAGGTATTCTGAAGAGCGACTTCAGAATGCTTTAAAGAATGCCATCACATTTGCGATTACCATAGATCGAAATGGAAATATCAAATTCTGCAACCAGTTCTTGTTGGATGTAAGCGGCTGGAAAGCAGACGAACTGGTGAATAAAAGCTTGTTTGAGGTATTCCAACCATCATTAGAAAGTGAAGGAAAACTAAGAATTTCTGGTTTCTTAGATACTTTTGAGGGCACACTTAGAACCAAAAAAGGCGAAAGGCTTACCATAAGGTTTAACTCTATCGTGTTGAACGATCAGAAGGGAGACATTGCTTCTATGACGATCGTAGGCGAAGATATTACCGAACAAATTAAGGTAACAAAAGCCCTACACGAAACAAACCAACTATTACAAGACCTGTTTGATGGTGCCAACGACCTTATCTTTATATTCGATGAGCAAGGTAAAATTATTCTAGTTAATAATACCTTTAAAGATTTGCTCGATTACGAAGATCATGAGATTAAGCAGATCAACCTTGATTACCTCATTGATGAAGAAGCTTATGACGAGACAATTTCAAGCTTGCAAAAAGCCAAATTGCTTGGTAAGCTAGATAAATTCGAAACTGTTTTTGTTAGCAAACAAGGTAAGAAATTCAACTTAAGAGGTACACTAAGTTGTACAATCGATCAGAATAAGCCTTATCTGTTTAGAGCGATGTTGTTTGACTATACAACTAGTTTAAGAGCAGAAAAAGCACAAAATCTTTATTACCAAATTGCCAGATTGGTTGAAAAAGACACTCCTATAAATGTTTTATATGAGAAGTTCTATGAGTTACTAGATCAAGCAATTGGTGTTGAAAGCTTTGTAGTAGCACTTAAAAACCCTAAAACAAAAGAGGTTTCTTTCCCATTTACAGTAAACTCACCAGAATTTAAAGAAACTCCTGTTCCTGTTCATTCTTTTGTGGAATATGCAGTTTCTAACTTTAAGAGACCCATGTTCTTTTATGATGATATGATTAAAAGGATAATGGAATCTCAAAACCTAACATCTACGAAACACATTCCAAGTGTGTGGTTAGGTGTTCCGTTGGTAATTAATGAGAAAGTTGTGGGGATGATTGTTCTTCAATCTTTCAAAAACAAACAGAAATTTAAAAAGAAAGACCTCGAATTGCTCACTTTCGTTTCTGGTCAGTTAGCGAGAACAATTCTCCGTTTCCAACACGAAAAAGAAATTAATGAGCAGTCTGCTCGCTTGGAAGCCATTTTCGAAAGTGGCTCGCACTTAATGTGGTCGGTAGATAAGCGATTTAGGTTAACTAAATTCAATAAGAACTTTGCTGATAGCCTCTGGCAATATTTCCATTTTGATCCGAAAACAATGTTACCTCTGTACAGAACATTTCAGGATCAGAATCCGAAATTTATCAGAATGTGGTATGAGCGATATAGCTTAGCATTTAAAGGCAGACCGCAACAGTTCGAGATGAAATTCACTATGGAAAATGGTGAAGAACACTGGCGAGAAATTTACCTCAACCCTATTTATAACAAAAAAAATCAGATTAATGAGGTTTCCGGTGTGGCGCATGATATCACCCAGAAAAAAGTTACTGAGATTGGTCTTGCAGAAAGTGAAGAGAAATTCAGAAACATTTTTGAATCTTTCCAAGATGTTTACTTCCGAATTGATCTAGAAGGTATCATCACCATGATAAGTCCTTCTATTTATGAGCTAATTGGAGAAAAACAGATTGAAGTATTAGGTAAACCAATTACCAATTACCTACTCAACGATTTTAAATTGCAGTATCTGCTTAGAGAGTTGTTGAAGCACAGTAATGTAATCAACTTCGAAAGCCAGATTATTTCTAAAGATGATGACATCAAAAGCACTATCTCCAATTTCAGGCTGATTTACGATAAGACCGGCAGCCCACTTTCTATAGAAGGAGTTGCCAGAGATATTACCACGCTTAAAAATGCGACAGAAGGTTTAAGAGAGGCGAAAGAACTGGCAGAGAAATCACTCAAAGTTAAGAAGCAGTTCCTTTCTAATATGAGTCATGAGATTAGAACACCAATGAATGGTATTATTGGTATGATCGACCTACTCACAGAAACCAACTTAAATCAGGAGCAATACGAGTATGTAAATACCATCAAAAAATCATCTGAAACACTATTAAACATCCTCAACGATATTCTAGATTTATCTAAAATTGAGGCGGGTAAGATGGAGTTACGCGAAACGACGGTTTCCATCAGAAGAGTATTAGACAAACTGCATGCATTGTTCTTCCAGCAAGCGCAGGTAAAAGACTCTAAACTGGTTTACAACATTGGCAAAACGGTGCATGATTATATAATAGCAGACGAAACGAGGCTTTTACAGATTCTGTCTAATCTCACATCTAATGCTATTAAGTTTACCGAAAGTGGAGAAATTACCATTTCAGTAAAAGTTTACGAAGATCATCCAGACCACCAGTTGCTCCATATAGATGTTAGCGATACAGGAATTGGTATTTCTCAAGAAAACCTCAACTTGCTATTTAAACAGTTTAGCCAAGTAGATAACTCTTATACCAAATCGTACGGCGGAACAGGTCTTGGCCTAGCAATTTCAAAAGAATTGAGTCACCTCATGGGCGGAGATATCGGTGTAACTTCAGAAATAAACAAAGGAAGTACATTCTGGTTTACCATAAAGGCTCAGAAGAGTGCTCAAGAAAAACTGGCTACTAGTGACGAAGATGAGATATCATTAAAGAAAAGAGCATTTAAAAAGCCGCCAAAAGTATTATTGGTAGACGATAACATGGTTAACTTAAGTGTTGCAGGTAGAATTCTAAAAAAAGCTGGATGTGAAATTTCCATTGCCATTGGAGGGCCAGATGCCATACAAATTGTACAGACAGACGTCTTCGATATGATTTTTATGGATATCCAAATGCCAGGCATGAACGGAATTACTGCCACCAAAAAAATTAGAGAGCTAAATCTCGATTATAACCCTCCTATTATCGCGATGACGGCTTTTAGCATGCAAGAAGAAAGAGCTGAGTTCTTAGTTTCTGGGCTTGATGATTTTGTAGCTAAACCTATTAAAGCGACTACACTTATTAGTAAAGTTAAAAAATGGTATGCCGAAGAGGATGAAGAAAAAGTAATTGAAGCAGTAGAAGTGAGTGAAAATGGCAGCAGTAGTAACGGCCATACCGAAGAAAAATCAATATTAAATATTAGCACTGCACTTGAACTCAAGAAATACGGAGGAGATGAAATTCTGGTAGATTCTTACCAAGAATTTGAAGACGATACCCGACAGTTAATTTCACAAGTAAGCGACGCTATGGATATTGATGATATAAAAGAAGCCTTAAGCATATTGCATACAATTAAAGGGAATGCCAGCACATTAGGAGTAGATCGAGTGGCAAGTTATGCTGCCCTAATTGAGAAAGAACTTAAGCAAAATGATGTGACTAATTTTGAAAGACACTTTGAAGGTCTAAAAAATGATTTTAAAGAATTTGAATTGAACTACAGAAAACTATTGAATATTTAAGTATATTTCTATTGGTCTAAAAATTACCAACAGTCAAACTCTCATTTATTATTACCAATAATTTAAACTTTTAAAATATGACTGCAAAAAAAATTCTTGTAGCGGAAGATAGCTCCGTTATCCAAAACATCACTAAAAAAGTACTTCAGTTTCAGAATTTTGATATAAAATCTGCTAAAAATGGGCAGCAAGTTCTTAAAATGATCGAAAAAGAAGACTTTGCAGCAATTTTAATGGATATCAACATGCCGATTCTTGATGGAATGTCTTGTGCAAAAAAAATCAGATCGTTAGATGATTCCACTAAAGCTAATGTTCCGATTATCGCCATTACTGGTAATGCACAAAATTATACCATGGACGACTTTAAAGATGCTGGTATAAACGATTATCTTCCAAAACCACTCAATTTTGATAAACTAGTACTTACTGTAAAGAAATACGCTCAGTAAATTATATTTGCAGTATAAGAGTTTTTGAGATATTTAAATGCCTCAAAAACTCTTATCATTAGTTTATTAAGAACGATTTGAGTCCTTTCTGAGGAAAGGTGATGTTTGCTATGGAAAAAAAATCAACGATAAAATACACCCAACACTTCCTAAACAAATTGGAAGACCTATTTGCCGAAACTGATTTTGTGCTGAGATACGAAAAAGGAAATTTCAAATCAGGTTATTGTCTATTAAAAGATACCCGAATTGCCATTATCAATAAATTTTTCCCTTTAGAAGGCAAAATCAATTCTTTAATTGATATAATTAAAGAGATAGAGGTTCAACCTGAGCAACTATCAGACAAAAACCAAAAGCTGTATAACCAGCTTCTACAATCGGCTTTATAAAATAATTAAACTAAAACCAGCAAAAATTGAAAGTTACATTTCTGGGAACAGGAACCTCGCAGGGAGTGCCCGTAATTGGGTCAGATGATCCAGTATGTTTATCCATCGACTTTAGAGACAAGAGATTAAGGTCATCCATTTTAATAGAAAATGATGATCAAACTTTTGTGATTGATACTGGACCAGATTTTAGGCAGCAGATGCTTAGAGAAAGAGTAAAAAAGCTAGATGCAGTTATCTTTACCCATCAGCATAAAGACCATACAGCAGGTTTAGACGACATACGCTCTTTCTACTTTAAACAGGAAAAAGACATGCCTGTTTATGCTAAAAAGGAAGTAATAGAGCAGTTAAAGATGGAGTTTGCCTACATGTTTGCTGAGTTCAAATATCCGGGAGTAGCTTCTTTAGATATTCACGAAATAAGTAACCAACCTTTTAGCATTGGCCCTACCACTTTTACACCGATAGAAGTGCTGCATTATAAATTACCGATTTACGGATATAGAATAAAAGATTTCACTTATATTACAGATGCCAAATACATAGACGATAAAGAATTAGAAAAAGTAAATGGCAGTAAAATATTGGTTTTAAATGCTTTACAGCACGATCCGCACATATCTCATTTAACACTTTCAGAAGCATTAGAGATTGTAAAGAAAGTTGATGTAGAGCAAGTATATTTAACACACATCAGTTACAAACTGGGATTCCACGCAGAAGTAAGCAAGGAATTACCAGAAGGGGTACATCTGGCTTACGACGGTCTTAAATTAAACATTGATTAATAATGGAGAACGATTCAAAATGCAGATGTAAATGGGTAAAAATGAACAACCCGACTTATGTAAAGTACCACGACGAAGAATGGGGAGTGCCTGTAAAAGACGATAGGCAAATGTTTGAGTTTCTTACTTTGGAGTCGTTTCAAGCAGGTTTAAGCTGGGAAACCATCCTCAACAAAAGAGAAAACTTTAGAAAAGCATTTGACAATTTTGACGTTGAAAAAATAGCCGCTTACTCAGACGAAAAGATACAAACTCTTATAGAAGATAAAGGCATTATTAGGAATAAGCTGAAAATTGCAGCAGCAGTAAATAATGCACAGCGATATATAGAGATTAAAGAAAAGTACCCAAGCTTTTGCGATTATTTCTGGCAATTTTCAGAAGGTAAAAGCATCATAAACAATTGGGCAGAAAATAGCTCAGTACCAGCATCTACCCCACTTTCTGACAAGATTAGTAAAGAACTCAAAAAACAAGGCTTTAAGTTTATGGGCACCACAGTAGTTTATGCTCATATGCAAGCCACAGGCATGGTAAACGATCATACAACAGATTGTTTCAGGTACCATGAGATAATCCAAACTTATTCATGAAAAGCAAACTCACACTTTTAGCATTCCTGATATCAGGTTTTTTAAACTATTTAGCTGCTCAAGATTTAGACCGAGCAAGAGAAGTAATTGATACCTTATGTGCTCCGGGAATGCATGGGCGAGGTTATGTGAGAGATGGAGACAAAATTGCCGCAGACTATATAGAAGCTCAGTTTAAAGAAATCGGCTTAAAACCTTTTGGTGTAAAATATACGCAAGAGTTTCAATTAGATGTAAATACATTTCCTGAGCAAGCTGCTTTACAAATAGGTAAGCAAGTTTTATTACCCGGAATAGATTTTATAGCTGATGCAGCTTCTGGTTCTGGTTATGGCGAGGCAAAACTCATTTTTCTTGACACTCTTATTTTTACTGATGAAGCAGCTCTAAAAACTTTTAGTAGTTCAAATTTCACTAAGAATGTATTGGTTTACGATGCCAAATACGAAAGTAAAATTAGAGAACTACCACAAGAAGCGATAAAAGCCTATTTGAGTGCAGCTTGTGTAATTGTATTACACGAAAAACTAACCGGAAGCATAAGCAGAGATCAATATAAATTTCCGAAATTTTTAGTACTGAAAAAGAACATTAAAAAGCTTAAGAAAAAGCAAAAAGTAATTTATCAGTTAGATGCAGTAATACAGCCAGCCTACAAAACTCAAAATGTATTGGCCTATGTACCAGGTACAGTGCAGCAAGATACTTTTCTTGTGGTATGTGCCCATTACGATCACTTAGGCACATTAGGCAACAAAGTTTATTTTCCTGGTGCTAACGACAATGCCAGTGGAGTTGCCATGATGCTAGAGTTAGCACATTATTTTAAAGAAAATCCTTTAAATGTTTCTGTAGCTTTTATTGCATTTGGTGCAGAAGAGGCAGGTCTTGTTGGTTCTAGATATTATAACGCCTACCCTGTTTTTCCATTAGAAAATATCAAGTTTGTGTTTAATCTGGACTTATTTGGCACTGGTGAAGATGGAGTAACGGCTGTAAATGCAGAAGCTTTGCCCGAAGCATTTTCAGCTTTAAAAAAGATAAATGAAGATCATCATTACTTATCTGCCATTAAAAAAAGAGGGCAAGCTGCTAACTCAGACCATTATTTCTTTGCTGAAAACGGAGTTCCAGCCATGTTTTTTTATTTGATGGGAGATTGGCAGAACTACCACGATATTTTTGATAAAACACCATTGCCACTAACCGAGTTTGATGCAGCTTTTGATTTACTAAGAGACTTTATTAAAGAAATAGCAGAAAAGTGAAAATTGAAGGAAAATTACATAAGTATTTGCGCTGTTACTTGTTTAATATATAACACTTGATAACAGAGCAGAATTTTTTTATATTTTTTTGAGTACAAATGATCGGTTAAAATAATTACCTAAACAAAACAAAGCTGAAACTTAGTTATATGGCAACTTGTTCATTATCTGATTATTGATTGTTACAACAGTATTATGCTTAATTTTCAGATATTATAACAGTGTTGTAATTTTGATTTAAAAGAAATTTTTTTTCCAACTTAGCCGAAAGTATTCTTGTCTTATTAAAAGACTCACATTTGAATAACTTTTTACACATTGAAAACTTTGCCGAAAATAAACCTATTTACTTTGAAAAATAAATGGATAGCAAAGAGCCTGACCGCATTATTAGGGATTATTTTAGCTAATATTCCCAGTTTAGTTCATGCTACACATATTCGTGCAGGAGATTTAACCGCCGTAAGAATTTCCAGTACAAGTCTTACTTATCGCTTTACTGTATTTTTGTATAGAGATAATGGTGGTGTTCCTCCACAACCCGGTACATTCGAGTTCGGATATTCTTCTGCAGAAGCCGTAATGGTTGAGCCAATCTCTTTAGGATTTATTGATGGCGTGGTGGATAATCAAGGAGATGCCACAGAAATCTTGATGTATCAGGTAGAGCATACCTTCCCTAGCCCCGGTGGTTACAAAGTAAGCTACTACGAGCAGAACAGAAACCCGAGTGTATCAAACATGTTTAACTCTGGTAATACTGCTTTTTATATCGAATCTGTTTTCAGCATTAACCCTGCTTATGGTTTAAACTCTTCACCAGTTCTCTTAATCGCTCCGGTAGATTTAGCAGCAGTTGGTCAGAAATTTATTCATAACCCAGGTGCTTACGATGCTGATGGTGATAGCCTTTCTTACCGTCTTACTGTTTGTAAGCAAGGTAAAGACGAAGACGGCAACCCAATAGAAGTTGTACAATACAGCTATCCAGACGAGTACAGTTACGAAACAGAAGATGGGCAAACCCCTCCTACTTTCTCCATAAACCCGATTAATGGTGATCTTATCTGGGATGCTCCAGGTGAAGTTGGTGAATACAATGTGGCCTTTTATGTAGATGAATGGAGAAATGGTCAACAAATCGGTGCTGTAAACAGAGACATGCAGATTATTGTTGTGGATAACCCGAATGATAGGCCAGAACTAGAAATTCCTAATGATACTTGTATTGTAGCTGGAACTACTTTAGAAGCTGTTATTATCGGTCGTGATCTTGATCCAGACTATATAACACTTACTGCAGAAGGTGGTCTATTCTCAGATTCTGACAGTGGTGGGCATACCAACCAAGCTACTTTTGAGGTAACTGGTTTACAACCACCTGATGGTTATGAAGAAGGTGTATTTACTTGGGAAACAACTTGTGATGATATTAGAACAGAACCTTACCAAGCTACTTTTAAAGTAAGAGACGAGCCGGAAGATGGTTATAGCTTGGTGGATATTCAAACTTGGAGAATTACTGTTGTTGGTCCTGCTCCTGAAAATCTGGTTGCAGATGT
>PBYL01000280.1 GCA_002729595.1 Thalassovita sp.
AATTAGACCAAATACTGCTATAATAAATCCTGTAATGGCGGGGAAACTTCTCGATCTTGTCCATTTGCCTTTTTGGTAAATATGGTCGATCCACCAACCAGAAAACCAATTGCCAATGGCTCCAAAAACCAATGGAGCAGATGCGTAAAAACCGGCCTCAACAGCTTCTAGATTGTACTGTTCTTTAATGTGGGGGAAGAGCCATGTAAGGCTAAAAAAGAAAGTGAAATTGCTACTGAAATACTGTCCCATTAATAGCCACATATTTTTTGAGGATAGTACTTGAGAAGCCGTGAGACCAGTTTTTGATTGTTGATCAGAGTTAGTCACTATTGTATGATTGGAATCAAATTGATCTGACACCTGCCGATTTGATAGTATAAAATTTTGTTCTGCTATATTGATGAAGGGATGTTCTTCGGGTTGATCTCGAAATCCAAACCACCAGATTACAGCCCAGATAACACCTATTGAACCAAGCAGTAAAAAACTGTTTCGCCAACCTAAAGAATCGATCATTAAGGCAACTGCTGGTAAGGCAAAGGCAGCGCCTAATCTCGAACCAGAAAAGTTAATGCCGGTTATAAGTCCTCTTTCTTTAAGTGGAATCCAGTTATAGGTAACTCTTGCCATAGAAGGAAATGCACCAGCTTCTCCCGCACCAAAAAGCAAACGAACAGTAATGAGTGAGATGTAATTAATTGCCAAACCTGTAAGCGCAGTAAATGCAGACCAAATAGCCACAATGCAAGTTAAAACTTTTCTTGGGCCAAATTTATCTGCAAAGATTCCCGATGGAACTTGGAATAAAGCATAACCAAGCGCAAAAGCTGAAAAAATCCAACCCATCTGTTGTTCGGTGAGTGCAAGCTCACTAGAGATGGGGCCTTTTGCTACAGAAATACAAATGCGATCTATGTAGAGCAAAAGTGCTAGTAAAAAAGTGCTTAGTGCTAATACAAACCTGAGTGGAATTACTGGTTGCTTATCGGTTTTGGTTTTAAATTGGTTCATTCTCAAAAAGTTTTATGCATGCTTGGTATAAGCTGGTTTCGTCACCTACATTGCCCGGAAAAATGATATAAGTAAGCCCCGGAAAAAGGCTTTCATTTCCTGCTTCCCAAACAGGAACACCGGCTAATATTTGTCCTTTTACATTGGCTTTGGTTATTCCTAAACCCTTTGTGGCAATATCGCTAGAAGTAATTCCTCCTTTTGCCAAAATATATCCGGGTTCTTTTGTTAGTCTTCTGATGATTTTCACTAGACCTTCAGAAATTTTTTGTCCGTTTAAGAGCTGAGTTCTTCTTGAATCTCCCAGTACTAACTTTCTACTGGTGTAAAGCAACACATGATTTTCTTCTAGCTCTTTTTCTAGTGTTTGTGTACAGGCTGTTATTTCTTCCTCGGCATTTGGGCCTAAGAGATTTGCAATGTCGATCTCGATGCAAACAAGTTCGAGGTTTTGTTGAATTAGGTAATTTAGCTGAGTTGAAGTTTTTGGAACATATGAACCGACTACGATAATACCCGGTTTAGATTTTTCGATGTTTAATTCTTCAGTGGAAAGTAGCGGTTTTTCTGTAATGCCTCCATAACCTTTTACAAAAGTAGCCGCAGTTCTAAATAGAAATTTACTGCCTGCTTTTTCGGCTTTATGGAGTGATAAAGCTATTTTTTCGATGTCTGAGTGTGCAAGTGCATCTATGGTACATATAGAAGTATTTTGCAAATTTTGAAAAAATGAGGTCAACTGATCGACAGAAGACAATCTAATTTGCTCGATAGAGATGTTTTGCACATTTGCTGCACTCACTGTTCCCTTTGTTTTTTCTTCAATCCACTCATTAAGCTGAGAGTGCTTATAACCAAAGTTAAAATCTTTGGCAAATGGAGTAAGCGCAGCAGGAACAAGTTCTCCGTTTTCTTCTACATAATGTAAGCCGTTTGCTGTGTATCTACCACCTTCAAAAAATGCGGGTACAATTATTTCTACTGCATCTTCCAACTTCAATATTTTTTTAAGCGCATTGGTTTCTGCCGGATAATGCCCCCTTAGGGTAGAATCGCTTCTACTTATAATGGTAAATTCTTTTTCACTCAGTTGAGAAGCCAATTTCAGATTCATGGCTATCTCCTTGTTCAATGCAACAGCTTCTTCTTCTGGAAAACTTCTCGAATTTGTTAGTATAAAAAATAGGGGAGTGTTATTATTAAATTCATTGACTAAGGCAGAAACACTCCAATTTGTTAAAACTGGAACATTGTGTACTGTCTGACAACCAGTCGGATCATCATCCAGTACTACGATGCTTTTTGGGTGCTCTTTTCTCCAATCGATAATTTCATTGAGCAAAGAGGGCGTTTCACGAGGTAACTTTGCTGAGATTGATTTCAGAGTTGTATGCATAAGCTCAAGATTCTGATAATACAAATGCCCTACAAGGTGCTCCATCTCCTCTGCTTACTTTTAAAGGAATCGCCCAAAAATCTACCAGTTTAGAAGAGAGACTTTCCAAATTAGTAAGTCCTTCTACTATAATAATCCCACTGCCTAATAAAATTTGATGTATGCGAGTTACTTCTTCTAGGTTGTTTACATCAGCCACAGAAGGAGGTTCTACACCTAACAAAGAAACCTGTCTGGCAACACACCATCTAGCCAAGCTTTCACTTACACGTGGAAGCTCATTTCTGTATGCATCTGTGCCAATTTTTTTAGACCACCCAGTGTGTAAAAGCAAACCTTCACCGGGTTGTAGGTTCTTTAAAATAGATGTATTCAACTGATGTGGACCTATCAAACTTCCGGCTGGAACATTTTCTAGATTGGCCACCCAAGCTTTCACTCGGCAAGATTCCAGAGGTATTTCATCAATTGAAGTCTCGCTTACACCAAAATGTCTTGGAGCATCCATATGAGTACCTGCATGTGAGTAAATTTGCAGGTTTCTCGCATTCCAGCCGTCTTTGTCAAGCTCTTTTGCATCTTTCCAGGTAAAGCCACTTATTTTTTCATCGAATGATAATGTGAGATCTGTCATTTTCAAAATGATGGTTTTAATATTTGAGATTATTTTCCAGTGATTTCCTTTACTTTATTAAAGAAATCTTTTTTTCTTTTTGAGCTGATTGTCCAGTCTACAGGGACAGACTGGTATCCTTCTTCGTAGCTTTCACCATTTCTTCTGAAATCGAAAAATCCCCATGAGGCATATGCTTTTACAGCAGCAACCAAATTGTTGTTTTCTTTCTCGAATTCGTAATGGTCGTCTTCATTAAATAAAATGGGTTGATTGTTAAACCCTTCTATCTGTTTTGTGTCTTCGACCATTTTAGTGATTAGTTCGGGCTCCTTTACATCATTGCCATGTAACAATAAAAAATCACTCACTTTAACTACATTGGCAACTGGTAGTTCTGCACCGCTAAAACTGGTGCCAGTGGGGAAATGGTAACCATTTCCGGCATCTTTCTCTTTAATTCTCACAATGAGCTCATCTACTCTATCTGGTTTTAAAATATCATGATCGTAGTGGATAGTAGATTCATTATTCACTTCTATCAAAATGTTTTTATAGCCTTTGTCGATGAGCCATTGTGTAGTTTGGTCAGTTGCATTGATGATCGCTTTTTCATCTTTAATAAACTGGTCTTGTCCGAAATAGAAATAGCCAAGTATTACTACCATTCCGAGTTTATCTGCCTTTTTAAGGATTTTATTAAGTCTTGAGAAATATGCTTGCTTAATATTTCCCGCCTCATCAAAAGCAGTATTTACCCATAATTTATTTCCATATCCAGTTGGGCTTCCACCTTGTAAGTTTAATGTGAAAGACAAAAGGCCGTGATCGTACCAGTCTTCCATAGCTTTAACAAACTCTTTAGTATTCCTGTTAGGATCCCACTTTTTTGTGTCTGGATAAACAAACTGTACACGAGTTTCAGGGTTTTCATCATCAAAAACTCCCTGAACCATTCTGGAGTTAAATAAAAGACCTTCGATCTTATTACCATTCCAGTATCGGCCTTTATATGTAGGCTCACCATTAATGTAGAACTGATTCTCTTTAATACTAACTACCGTTTTCTGTGCCAGAGAATAGTTAGAAATTAATAAGGCTGTCAGTATTGATACGATAACTTTTTTCATTTTCATAATGTTTTCAAATTACTCTAAGCTGCAATAAATTGTTCTATATTACTAATTACAGCATCAGCAATTTGAGTTGTAGTTGCATTTCCTCTTAAATCTTTAGCAAAAATTCCTGCTTTGGTAGTTTCACAAATTCCATTGTAAATACTTTCGGCAGCAGCAAATTCGCCTAAATGTTCTAGCAAAAGTCCGGCAGACCAAATAGCCCCAATCGGGTTGGCAATATTTTGCCCGGCAATGTCTGGTGCAGAACCGTGTATTGGCTCAAACATAGATGGATATGTTCTCTCTGGGTTAATGTTTCCACTTGGGCCAAAACCGAGACTTCCCATAATTGCACCACCTAAATCACTAAGTATATCGCCGATCATATTTGTAGTAACAATTACATCGAACACCTCTGGTCTCAATACAAAGTTGGCAGAAGCATTGTCTACATACATTTTGTTATACTCTACATCCGGATAGAATAGAGAAACCTCTTGAATTACTTTGTCCCAGTAGGCAAGGCTGTGTATCAGTGTGTTAGATTTAGTAACATTGGTTACTTTTTTTCTTCTTCGCTGAGCTAGTTTAAAGCTGTAATGCGCGATTCTCTCAATGCCTTTTCTAGTAAAAACACTTGTATCTGTAGCCATACCGTGTGGTTCTTCCGGATAAAGTATTTTACCATTTTGAACAAATTCGCCTTCGTTGTTTTCACGAATAACTACAAAGTCGATGTCTTCATGTTGTTTGTATCTTAGCGGACTATTTACGCCGGGTAGGAGTTTTACAGGTCTGTAATTTACATACTGATGAAAAGTAGTTCGGATTTTAAAGGTGTACAGCATTGCAGGAAGTGTGTCGTCTACATCTGGGCAACCAACAGCTCCAAAGTAAATGGCATCGAAGTTTTTTAATTCTTCTAAACCTTCAGGAGTTATAAAAACTCCATTGTTTTTGTAATAATCTGCTCCCCAAGGATAATTGCTGGTGGTAAGGGCAAAGCCATATTTCTCTGCTACAGCATTCATTACTCTTAATCCAGCTGGGATGATTTCTTTACCGATGCCATCACCTGGTACAATTGCTATTTTGTAATTTTTCATTAGTTGTATTTAGTGTTATATAATGTTTATTTCTTTCTTTTTTCTTCAGGACCTTCTCCTTCAGGTTTAATAAATTCTTTCTCCATTACCCACTTGTCGAACTCGAAACCATCTTCTCGCATCGAGAATGAGATGGTATGTAAGCCTGGTTTGTCGATGTTGAGGTAGATGAGTTTTTCAACACCGGTGTGTACTTCACCAGTTCTTTGTCGGCTTTGCCATTGCCATTTGGGTGAGTTTCCCCAGAATTGCATTCGCTGCCCAGTTTCTGGCCATTTACCATCGATACCGACATGTACACCATTGTCTTCTGAGCCAGAAGTATGAGTTCTTACCCACACATAGTATTTGCCAGTGGTGTTAAAATAGACTTTGTAGTCTAGTACTGCCATCGTTCCGGGGGAGTTGGTAAAATTCACACCATGTACCAAAGAATCGTCGTGAGTGATTCGGGTATCAGGTAGAATTTCCATGTAAGCGCTGCCACATGCATCTGCAGCATGGTTTCCATCTTTGTCTGGTTGTACATCAGCAGAAGTACTCGTGCTTTGTAAATACCATTTTCTTTTAGATGTTTTCTTTTGTTTAGTAAAGTGCTCAGCTTCTACAGCTACTACACCATTTACTTCTTCAAAGACTAACTCTTTTTTTGTAAAACTTAAATTGTATTTTGCGATAACTACCAAAATTAAGACAAAAAATACTGCTGGTGAATTTTTCATTTTCAAATTGTACTAATTAAAGATGCTAGATAAAAAAACTGTTGTTTGGTAGCCTAGTTGGAAGTGTTATTTTAGATTAATCTAAGAGATAAAATATATCAAAAGCAAGTAAATATCCATATTTTTTTATGCAAAGCTTTCCGGCAAGGTTTGCAAAATCTTTTTTTTTAATAAAAACTTTAAAAAGTTACCTGTTATGGGTTAGGTATTTTGTATATTCAATATGAAATTGAAATACTACTGAATTTGTACTAATTATGGATACGGCTGGATCAATTACCTTAAAAGACTTGGCAGAGAAATTGAATATTTCTGTGTCTACGGTCTCAAGAGCATTGCGCGATCACCCAGATGTGAACGATGTAACAAAGAAGAAAGTAATGCAATTGGCCAATGAGTTGGAGTATGAGCCGAACGAATTGGCATTGAGTTTACTTAAGGGACACTCTAACATTATTGCGGTTATATTACCTAAAGTTGCTTATCACTTATATGCTACTGCCATTTCGGCAATAGAAAATGTGATTAAGTTAGATGGTTATACTTTGGTAACAGCACAAACCCACGAATCTACATTTAGAGAAGCAAATGCGATAAGTGCTTTAATTAAGAATAGAATTGCTGGTTTTATCGTCTCAGTGGCTAGCGAAACCAAGCAGTTTAAACATTTCGAGCAGTTAAAGAAGAAAAATATTCCACTGGTATTTTTTAATAGAGATTGCGATGAGATAGATGCATCTAGAGTAATTATAGACAATGTAGATGCAGCTTTTAAAGGTGTTGCACATTTAATTGAGAACGGATATAAAAGGATTGCTTTCTTAGGAGCTTCTAGGTTGGTGCAAATTAGCAACCGAAGGTTAGCCGGTTATAAAAAGGCATTAAAGTATTTTGATATGCCAATAAAGGAAGAATACATGGTGCATTGCGAGTTTGAAAAGGAAAATGTAAAGCAGCAAACTTTAGAATTGCTGAACATGGAAGAACCGCCAGATGCTATAATTGCCTTTAGCGATCAAATGGCTGTGAGTGCTATGGTTGTGATAAAAGAAATGGGCTTAAAAATTCCCAAAGACATTGGCATTATGGGATTTAACAATGAACCAATGGACGAATTAATATCGCCATCTCTTACAAGTATACATCAGCCAGGTTACGAAATGGGTAAGGCAGCTGGGGAATTACTAATGGCTCAAATTAAAAGCAAAAAAGAGATTGAAGTGCAGCAAGAAATACTTTCTACTCAATTAATTATTAGACAATCTTCTGTTAGGCTCAATTAAAATTTCTAAGACTATTTGGTGATTTTTTTAAGTGTTTTCTTCCATTTCACTATCTTTCGAAGATTTAAATACTGAAACTCATTTTTTGATGGATAGAAAACATATTCACCTTACACTTATTATCGCATTAGCTTCAATCTTTTCTTATTCTAACTTGTTTGCACAAGCTTCTTGGGAACATGTAAAAGCTAAAAATGAACCTGGCAAAAGACACGAAAATGCTTTTGTTAAGGTAGGAACCAAGTTTTATTTGCTTGGTGGCAGAGGTATGAAACCTGTAGAAATCTACGATCCTGCGACAGCTACTTGGACTCAAGGACAAATGCCTCCAGTTGAAATGTCACACTTTCAATCTGTAGCCTACCATGGAATGATCTATGTAATGGGCGGTTTGCAAAGTGGTTGGCCATCTGAAACACCACTTTCTCATATTTATATTTACGATACTGTAGAAGACCTTTGGGTTGTAGGTCCTGAGATTCCTAAAGACAGGCAAAGAGGTGCAGCAGGTGTGTTTGTCTATGAAGATAAAATTTACATGGTTTGTGGAATTATTAATGGACACACTTCTGGTTGGGTTTCTTGGTTCGATGTCTACGATCCCAAAACTAACACTTGGTCTAAATTACCCAATGCACCTAGAGCGAGAGATCACTTTCAGGCAGCAGTTGTGGGAGATCAATTAGTGGTAACTGGTGGAAGAAAGTCAGGTTACCAAGGGCAGGGCTTTGAAGCCACCATTGCAGAAACCGATATGTATGATTTTACAACTGGAAAATGGAGTACTTTGCCATCGCCAGCAGGAGATATTCCTACTCAAAGAGCAGGTTGTACGGCTGTTGTTGTAGGTGATGAAGTGATAGTAATTGGTGGTGAAAGTGGTAGCCAAGAGAAGGCACATAGCGAAGTTGAAGTTTTTAATGCCGAAACTAAAAAGTGGAGAAAACTACCTTCTTTAATTACTGGTAGACATGGCACACAAGTAATTTATTCAGAAGGTAATTTATATGTAGCTGCGGGTTGTGGCAACAGGGGAGGAGCTCCTGAACTCAATTCTTTCGAAACGTATGTTTTAAATAGTAGCGATACTCAAAAAGATATAGCTGTTACTGATGGTAAACTAAGTGCCAGCACAGAAACTATCAATTTTGAAAAAGTAAAACCATACTTTTCTGCTAAAAAATCTATCACCCTTAAAAATGCAGATGGTAACCAAGGTGTTTTGCTGACCTACATTATTTCAACAGATCAATCTAACTTTGGTGTAGATTTTCCCTACGAGTTACCTTATATGATTAAACCAGGTGAATCTGTAGATGTTGAGATTTCATACACTCCTCAAGCTACAAATTCTACTGAAGGTGAGATTTTAATAAAGTCTTCTGATAGAGGAAACAAGCAACCCTTATCTATAAAACTGAAAGGTAACTAAAATAAAACCCTCCATTTATTGGAGGGTTCCACTATTGCGAAAAGCTAGAAATACTAATCTTTAAAAATCTTATAAGAGTTGCCGTCTTTATCTATCAGAAAGTAAACTCCCGTTTTTAATCTTTCTATGTTGATTCTTAAATCACTTCCATCATTTTCAAATGAGTATAGATTTGATGGTACCAGTTTGCCATTGTGGTTAAAAATCTGAATATAGTTGAAGTTTTTAATGAAGTTGAATGATAAATGAAGAATTCCATTCGTCGGATTTGGGAAAATAACTGGTTCTAAAACGACTGCATCTGTTGTACTGGAAATGATGTTATTTATATACTTTTCTGCTTGGTTAAAAGCTTTTTTACCAACATGAGCACCCATAACTCTTCCAGGTATATCATCGGCAGGTGGGTGGATTCCGCCCCAAATTCTCGACAAGCTACATTGATCTGCTGCATCATAATACTTTGCCCATTGTAAAACTATCGTCTGAGAAGGGCCTTCTTCAAAGAATAAGAAATTGTTTTTTTCTGCGACAAACTCACCTACACCATTAGGAAAGTATTCATCTCCTGTGAGCAAGGTCATTACTTGTGCTGCCGCCCTAGAATAGGTTGAATGTCCAGAAACATAACCGGCAAATGGAGGAGTTACAAACGAAGGTCTTTGATAAGGCCACCATTCTTCAGCCAAAATCCAAGAAACTTGCGTTTCAAAAACATTTTCTTCGTGCACAAATTTATGCCCGCTCCATGAGTAAACTTTTAGCTTATTCAAGTTTTCATTGTTTTCTCCTACTAGAGTGTCGCTTTCAGTAACTAGTTCAATATATCCATCAATTAGAGGCAAACCTTCTGGTGAATAATTGGGTAATTCGGGATCGGTTGATTGGCCTTTAGAAGCCATATACCTTATAGCTGAAATCGGTCTTATATAATCGTAATATCCTTTTACGCTCCAAGAAGCAATGGCAGCATCATGCATTGTTGCACCCAATGTAAAATAGGCTTTAATATCCCATTCTAATTTGTCTAAAGTTTTACCTAAACCCTTATATTTTCTAACAAATTTCTCATGGTAGCTCACATAATTTAAAATAGTGTACCAGTGGCCAGGAGGTGTTTCTGAGTCTGGTCCATCTGCCCAAAATTCTGCCAATACTCTACCATAATCTCCTCTCGGTACTATTTGTAATGGATAGGGCTCACCCGTTTTAGGATTAACTGTGTACCCTTTACTTTTATCTCTGCCTTGAAAAAAATCATAAAATTGATCATAATCATCAAAATTACTTGGGAGTGATTCTAAAGAGATATTGCCAATGCTATTTGGTGAAATATCGATCATTACACTATCTGATGGATTCAAGTGACTTCCCCAAACAGATACCATACTGAAACCCCATTTGTACGCATCGTTTATTCCTTCTCCCGATGTTGTATTGATATAAGGTGGTGGCCCCGGGTCGCAGTAAACATGGTAAGTATCTCCATCTCTGGTATAGGTGGTTTTATCTTCATCATCCAAAGCAAATGGAGTTACATTTCCCCATTCTGGACTTAAAAAATCTACTATCGAAAAATTGATAAGATTACCACTTTGGTCAATAAAAGGAACACTTAAAACCAGAGGTTGCCATCTATTTGGGTCAGTTACAAACTCGTTTGAAGATTCTGACAACTCCAGCGGATCGTTAATTGGCTCATAATACATATTTTCATAATCGTCTAACTCATTTGAACCATCTTGCTGACCAAATAGAATTACCTGTCTGGCAATGTAATTACCCAAAGCTGCTGCTGAGCCAGAAGCATAATTTGTACTGATAATACTAGGGTTATATCCTAAAGTATTCATTAAACTATCAATATAATTCTTGGCTATTGCAAAGCGTGGGGCATTTCTAAACCTGTAATTAAGAATTCTATAAGCGGCATAACTTATTGCTTCTTTTTTAGCGTCTTCTATGTTTGTGCCTGCATAAGTAAAACCCTCAAAAGGAGTGTAAAAACCACTCACATTATTATTGAGAAAATAGGTTCTAGCTGTGGTATTGGATGTGGCTACCCAAGCATCGTACATAGCAGCAGATATGTGGAACAGATTTCTAGCATGAATGGTAGGTCTTGCATAATCATTTCTGATGCAGGTAAGTAACACTTCGTTCCATTCGCGGGCTACAGAATATTCAGTTTGGGCATATACATGAGATAAAAAAAATGTAAAAAATGAGATGAGGTAAACTTTTAACTTAGCCATGCTATATCAGTTAGAGAGAAGATTAAATTGAATTATTCTTTACTCAATTATACTGATCTAAACTGCTAGTTAGATTGTGTAAGCTTTTAGTCGAAAATTTATCTATGTAAGTATTAAGTGAAATTTACTTTGTATGAAATATACATGCAGTAATACCAAAATAGTAGTATTGATATTACTTTCTCAAAAAAGATAAAATTGCTAAAGAATTGAATATATCTAATACTGAGTTGAAATATTAAAATGAATCACTGGATTCTATTAAGATTGAATATGATATTATGTTAGATTAGTCTAAAAAACTTACTCAAGTTATATTTTGGCAATTACAGCTTTAATTATGGATCGGACTTGTTGAGTTTCTTTTACCTAATGTGCATGTTTTCTATCATAAATTACCTTACTTCAATTATAGAAAATTTAGCATTTGATTTTGGAGTAGAGACGTAGAAGCGTATTTCTTTAATAAGCTTAAATAGATTATAAAATAAAAAAACCGGAAATAATCCGGTTTCTTTATCTACATCAGCCGACGTGAATAATTCACTATGAGAAATCGGCTGGGAAACGTTGATTGTTAAGTAATTAAATGATCAATTAGGTATGAAATTTTTGTCTATTAATGTCGATATCTATGCTTTCGGAATTTCCTTAGCGATATCTGTTTAATGTCCCACAAGATTGTACGATGCAAATAACTAGGTTTAATATACTATAGAGTTAATTCACAACTCAAGCCCATAGTTAAAGTCAAGTAATCTATGTAGCGCAGAAAACTCAAGGTGCATCATAAATCTATAATTAGTCAATTGCATTTATGTACAACCTTTGAAGAGACACTAGGAATATGATTATTGCAAGAGATAGACCATTGAGATAGCTTAAT
The DNA here is from genome assembly GCA_002729595.1 of Thalassovita sp. GTDB lineage: Bacteria > Bacteroidota > Bacteroidia > Cytophagales > Flammeovirgaceae > Chondrinema. Next base: position 11,826 of record PBYL01000280.1, read on the forward strand.
CTATTGTCGTAATCTTTTCCATTTATATAAATAATTTATATTTACTCTTATCTCTCTCTTATTAGATTCTATTTTACAATTGACTTAAGGTTTAAACTTATTTTGTCTTTAATGAATGTGTTTTTTAATTGCATTATGGTAATGATTGATTTAGTGTATAGTAGTATTTATGTATTTAAAATATGGCAATGAGCTGTAAACCAAATTCTTCTAAAAATTTCTACAGACTCATTGCCTGATGGTTAAGCTATTAATCGATTTTTG
>PBYL01000281.1 GCA_002729595.1 Thalassovita sp.
CCAAAGGTGAATTCATCATCATTATCTGAGTGCCTATTTTAACAATAGGAGATGAGGTAATAAGATGTATAGAAGCAATCTTAAAGTAATTTTCTTCTAAAGCTTTTTGCCAATATAATCTTGCTTTAGGTTCGTATGCTTGCATTTCAGTACAATTCCAAACTAAATGGATATTACTTATTTGGTTCTGTACCATATCAGTCCATTTATTAACACCTTCTACACAAGATTGATAGCTAAAAATTCCATTGAATTTAAAATAGAGATAAGTAGCATTACCAATTGATTTCCAGTCTATAAATAGGGAATCGCTATTACAATTTTTTAAGTTGAGAGTGTTCTTTTCTAAAATGATTTTATCATCATTTGATATGATTGCTGGTTCATTTTCTATAGCAGTTGAAAGCATGATCTCTAAAGTTAATCAGTATAAAATTTCTGGATAGTTAGTATTAAACAGCTTGATCTTTTAGAGAGATAACCTAATGATTCTTTGTAGAAAGTACTTATATACATTCTAATGATGGTTGTAATTTAGTGATCCAATCCATAGCCTCATGTACAGAGTCGAAATATTGGAAAGAACTATTTGTTGTATCAAATTGACAAATGGAATGGCAAACATTAAATGAGTGGTATTCGTCTGAATGCTTTAAAATACCCACTGTTTTTTTCAAGTGTGATAGTCTTTCTTTGTAAAACTGATAAAAACATAATTTTACATCAATCTTTGGTAGATACGAAAAGTTACTTTCATTTATAAAAATTCTATCGTAACTGTAATCATTCACTATTTTGATTAAAATAAGAAGTTCTTTTTTTAACTGAGCATTGTTCATTTGATTTATGCCGGGTAGCCAAGTAATGGATAGTACATCGTATTTTGTGCAGATTTTTATTCTCAGATATCGACTTTCGAATAAGATTTTAGAAGCATGAACCTTTATCATTGTTAGTATAGTTTATATTGTTGTTTATACCTTGTTAGTGTTGTTGTTTAGTGAGCTTCAATTAAAATGTCGTCGATTAGCCATTGTAATGCATCATTTTTAGAAGTGAAAAATAAGTAGTTAAAATCATCATGAAGAACTTCTTCAATTAAAATTTTAACTAATAGCTGTTGGATAAACTCTTTGCTAAGAACAATGGCGATATGCGAGGCTCTTGTAGACAACTTTGTATTAATTAAATTACTCGCCCAATTTTGAAGCTTAGGGTCTGGAATGAAAAACATTTGGCTTTCATCAAGCAAAACTTTATTTACTTTATATTTCTTTCTAATATTAATATAAGTGTAAAAGCATTCTTGATATTCGGAGGGGGTCATCTTTTTGGTTTCTGGCAACCAACTGATTTCAAGTAAAAGCTGTGATTTGTTGTAATCAATTTTCAGAAACGGGTTACAATATAAATTGATGTTGCTAATCATTATGCGTTAGTTATATTGAATAATAGTTTATTAATAAAACTTTTAATCCAATTGACAGCAGTGTGATGGAGAGAGAAATTAAAACTTATTTACACAGATTGGTACTATACTACAGCATTATATTATAAAAGTACAATTTAGTAAGAAAATTAAGCCTAGTATTCTCTATATAATGCAATATTGTTTTATTGGTAAAGTACAAATCGTACAATGCTATTGCTCGAAAAGGTTTTAGCAAAATAATTATTATCAGTTAGGAATAAGCTTGTTGTATTGGAGAATATGCTCTTCTATAATTTTCCCATTTTCATCAATAAGCCTAAAAGTGATAGTAGGTTCTTGTTTATTAGTTTCGAAGGTGAATTCACCAAAAGCGATTACTTCTGTTCCATCATAACCAAAAAGTTGATGAGTAGTGTCTTGAGCCATCCCTTCAGGTCCAGGAACACCGCCCAATGTTCCAGCCTCAAATTCATAAAATGCAAAATTAGCAGATCGAGGTATAGTAAATCCGCGAGCACCATGTCGGTCGCCACTTAAAAATATAACTCCCGGAATTTTTTCAGTTTCAATTAATTTAAAAACTTGTTCACGGGCTAATGTATCCCAAGTTCCCCAAGAATCTTTTCCATTGCTAATGTAATCACTCCACATTGTTCCACTAGAGACGAGTTTAAATTGAGCTTTAGATTTTTGCAATTTGTCTTTAAGCCAAGTTAATTCTTCCATTCCAAGATAAGAACCATATTCACCTCTTCGATTATTGTCTCTGCAAGAGCGTGTATCTAGCATAATTACTTCCACCGGGCCAATTACTGTATTGAAATAAATTCCGTTCCCCTCATATTCAGGATTATTCCAGTTTTGATACCAAACTTTTCGCAATGCTTGTTGGTCGTCAGTAGAGAATCCTTCAGGGATACCGGCTTGGTCATTATTAAAATAATCATGATCGTCCCAACAGCTATACAAAGGTATATTAGCAGCTAGCTGTCTCCATGGTTTAGAAACATCTCTTAGGAGATAATCTGATCTATGCATGTTGATATTATTGTCTCTGTCATCAACAGCATTATCTCCCAAAAGCATCATAGCTTGTGGATTTCTACTTAGGATCGAATTGATGAGGTTGGGATTATGTAATCCAATTTTATGAAAATCTGAGCCAAATGTTAATCTAAAAGTTCCTTTTTGATCAGCAGATGGTGCAGTTTTAAAACTACCTTCAGCAATCATATTTCCATCGATATAAATGGAATAATTGTATTGAGTGCTAGCTACTAATCCATCTATTTTAATTCTTTGTTCGACACCTGGTTCTGGAGAATCTGTTAAGAATGATTTTTCTTCTGTTCTGTTAGTTTCCTTTACTTTAATCAATATTGCTTCAGATGTAGCTGGTCTTAACCAAATAGTAAGTCCATTTGTGTTTAAGTTCCCAAGCATTGGTCCTCCCAATAGCAGTAGATTATTATTATGAGCACTCTCAATAATTAATTGATCCGTAAAATCTGCATTTGGATTTAGTGAAAAAACAGATCGAGCCTCAAGATAAAACTGCCTTATATTTTGAGGTAAAGGGGCATAACTATCTAATAACTTTGTGTCAATTTCTAAATCACCAATATGCGCTTGCGGTAGCGTAACTTTATGAGTAATTGAGTTTTGAGAACTACTATCAATAGTAATTATCCCATCACTCGTATTTGGTTTACGATCAGAACAACTCAATAAAATGCAGAAGCAAAAAATAACAAAACAGCTCAGATAAATTCTTTGAATCATGATATTAAATCATTAAGGTAGTCATATTTCATTTTCTAAGTTAAGATATTGAAAATTATGTTGTAATAGAAATCCCCAAAAAAAAAACCCACCAGCTCCAAAGCTAGTGGGGGTTAATACAAAAGTTATTTATCTAAAGTTCAGGAAAACCTTCTGGGGGTCTTCGGTGATGTGTCTTTTTTTCAAAAGCTGATGCTAACTGAAATAAAACTCCTTCGCTAAAAGGTCTGCCTAGTAATTGGAAACCTGCTGGATATTTATCATAAGAATAGCCCATTGGAACGGCAATCGCAGGAAATCCTGTTGGGGGTGATAATTTTCCACTGGTATCTCCTCTAGGTCCATTTAAATCTCCAATCAATCTTGGTGGATATGTAAACGATGGATAGATCAATGCATCTAAATTCAAACTATCCATTACATGGAGAATTCGATCTCTTAATTCTTGTCTCAAAGCTTGATTTTTTTTCCATTCTGGATGCTCTTCTGGAACATCAACATCTGATTGAGCATCTAAAAGTCCTTTCTCCAAATATGGATGAAACTTCTTTGAGTCAATAATATCTTGCAAAGTCTTGTATTTGGAACTGTCGCCCAAACTAGCCAAATAGCCATTGTAATCTCTTTTTAATTGTCTTATTCTAGCACGAGATTCATTTAAAGAATCTAGGTCTGGAATCAAAACGGAATCTACCATTGTAACACCTATCGCCGACATGTCTGCAATGGCATTGAGCATGAGCTGGTGAACACTAGAGTCTGATTCTTCAAGTGGGAAAAGTTGTCTTATTATACCAACTCTTTTGGTAGATACATCTTTTCCAAGAAATGCCTGATAAGAATCTTCTTTTACATCGATACTTTTCGCTGTTACTTGATCTGCAGAATCATAACCGGCAATTACATCAAAGATGATGGCTACATCCTCCACTGTTCTGGCCATGGGTCCACCAACATCATTAGTTAAAGCCAAAGGTACAATGCCATCGCGGCTGGTCAAACCAACAGTTGATCTGATACCAACAAGCGCTTGGTGCGAAGATGGTCCTCTAATTGAGCTTCCGGTATCTGTTCCTAAACCTGCAACCGCAAAACTGGCTGCGATCGAAGCACCTGTTCCTCCACTAGAACCTGCGGTAGTTCTTCGTGTATCGTAGGGGTTTCTGGTATAACCAGGTAAAACTGAACTAACAGTAAAAGCTCCACTAAAGGCAAATTCTGCCAAATTCGATTTGGCTAAAACGATAGCACCCGCTTCTATCAATTTCTTTATCTGATAAGCATCATCAGGAGGATAAGAATCTTTTAAAGCTAAGGTTCCATTACTTGTAGGGAGTCCTTTTACATCAAAATTATCTTTAATAATAAGCGGAATTCCGTGCAGTGGCCCTAGAATAATTCCCTCGGCATAGAGACTATCCAAATAAATTGCCCTTTCCATTGCTTTTGGGTTCACAAGAATAATGGAATTGATGGCAGGACCTTGTTTGTCATAAGCTTCTATACGCTTTAAGTAACCCTCCACCAAATACTGAGCGTTTATCTCTCCTTTGCTCATTGCTTCGCGAACTGAGGAGATTGTGGCTTCAGAAAGATTAAACTTGCTCGTTTCTTTCTTACCCCGATCGCATCCTGAGAGAAATATCAGCAGGATGGCCATTAATTTAAAAATGAATTTTGATTGCATAGATAGTGATTGTGTAGTAAATGTGATTTAAATAATTGATATAATAATTAGCTATTTATAATGATAAAACACAAAATTATCAGCTAAAAATACAATAATATCAACAAAAGGACTAATGCTTTGATAATTATTCAAATACAGTTAGCAATTGAATTGAAATTGCAGATAGGTTAGGAGAGTGATTAGTACTCAATTGGAAGAATTCAGTATTATTCATTCTAGATTTTATTTCGCTAAATCACTACTAAGATTGTTAGTAGTGATTTAGATTACCTTTCAATTAGAAGGTACTTCAATTTTTTGAAAAGTGGATTATTTAAACTTCAATCGCATCACCAACCTTTAATTCGGGTTCTTGGGTTCCTTGCCACTTTTGATGATCCCAAACCAAATTTTGCCCAAATAATATCCTATTATCTTTCAAACGAAATGTACTTAAAGTTGCCAAAGGTTCTTTTCCTTTAATGCCTGTATCTGGGTCGAGCGTTGTTAATACACAGCGAGCGCAATGCTTTACACCCACAAAGTCTACATTACCAATTTTAAAATCAATAAAATTATCTTCTTGAAAAGGAGTACCGCCACTAAATACAAAATTGGTTCTAAATCGTCTTATGCTGAACGGTTCAAAGTGATCTGAATTTTGGATTTCATTTTTCGGATTTGCCCGTATTTTATCATTCAAATCTTGCATACTGGCTTCACCTATTATCAAGAAAGGATAGCCATCAGCAAAACTCACAATATCTTCGCCTCTGTTATAATCTTCATCAACTCTTCTTTGTGTTGACTCTGGCATTGAAACCAATTGGCATTTTATATCTAAAAAATCACTCAACCATTCATTGATTTCTTTTTGTGCTGTAACAGCTTGAACAGTATCACTCCAAACCACTACATCAGAATAATTGCTTCCCTCCATATTGAGAGGCATTTTAATGCAATTATCTTCGCTTTGTTTTTCTTTAATCACCAGCGAATTATCCTCAATCGTAGCCTTTAGCAAAGCCATTCTGCCATGCTTACGCTGAGTCATAAATTTACCATCAGGTTCGGTGATCATCCAGCGACGATCGTATTGCAAACCACGCTTTGTAACTATGGCAGACTTGGGTGAAAAACCATCTAAAGATTTAACAGGAAAGATATTAATTTGAGATAGTTGAAGCATGATGATTTGAATTTTTGCTATTTTTTTTGAGAGTAAAAGTAATAAACTTAATGAACTAAGAAAGTAAAGTCATACTACTTATGAGTTGAATCGATATTCTAAAAAATTGAAACCCAAAAAAATTAAAAACTTGAATATTAGATTCTGACCGCGCTTTTATGATAATATTCTTTTCAGTTATTATTCTCCCAATTATCTGAATGTAATAGTTTATATCAAGCGATGACAAACACAGTAGCAATTCCAAAAGAAGTCTTATTACCACTTATAATTCTGCATTAAACAAGTACTTATTTCTTTCTCCATTTTTAACCACGGTGATAATGAGAACTTTTCTAAAAACAAGATGATACTTGTGTCTAATCCAACAAATAATACAGATGTAAAAAGCGAAACAACAAAGCTGTTTGCTTTTGATGGAACAATCTCTTCTAGTACAATACAGTTTTCTTGAATTTTGATTTTTACTCCGACAATAGAAGATTTATAAACCTTCAAAGTTTTATCGTCTTCTGACATTGAAAATTTATAAGCACTTTTCTGATGAAATGAGTTTTTTAATGCGTGCATAATTTCCTTTACAGAAGGAGTATTATTTGTAATTGCAATCTTCATATTATATAGATTTAGTACCTATATCAAGATAAGTGTAAAAAGTCAAAAATGCACGATTTAGGTTAGCTAATCGCATGAAAAACAGAATTCTCTGTAGCAATAAAACCTCATTCATTTCTAATGCTATCCACAGGATTGATAAATATGGCTTTGATGCTTTGACCGCTTACTGCTACAAGAGCAACTATAAAGACGACCAATCCAGATAGACCAAAAAACCACCATTCTAAATCAATTTTGTAGGCAAAGTCGTCGAGCCACTCAGAAAGTAGATAATTGGCGATGGGCACAGCAATGATGAAAGCAATTACAATGAGTTTGACGAAACTTTTTGAGATGAGAAGAAAAATATTTGAAGTAGATGCACCCAAGATTTTACGAATGCCGATCTCTTTATTTCTTTGTTGCAGATTGAGCGCAGTTAAACCATAAAGACCTAAACAAGAGATAAAAATCCCAAAAATGGCAAAGTAAGCCACAAAATCATTCATCACGCGCTCTGTCTTATAAATCTGATTATAGTTTTCATCTAAAAACCAATAATTTAATGGATAAGCAGATGCATATTGCTTTTGCATTTTTTCTAAAACTGAGATGGCTTCGGTAGTTTTTCCGGCTGCCAATCTCACCATCATATAATTGTGTTTGTTATTAATTCGGATGATTAAAGGCTTGGTAGTACTGTAGATAGCCCCTGAATGGAAGTCTTTAACAACACCAATAATCTGCCCTTTTTCTCCCCACATCGAGAACGATTTATTTATAGGATTTTCGATACCCATCGCTTTAATAGCAGCCTCATTTACGATATAGTTGCTAGAATCTTGACTAATCTCTTTATTGAATGTTCTACCATCCGCAAGTTCCATTTTCATGGTTTTGATAAAGTCGAAATCTACCCAAAGGTGATTGAACTCAATTTCTGAGCCTTCGAGTTTACCTTCCCAATCTACAGCGGTAACAGTATAATCAATTTGCAAAGGGTTTGGATTAGCCGCCGAAACTTGAACAATACTTGTTTGATCTAACAATTGTTGTTTAATAGTAGCATAGTTATCACTGCTTTCACCTTCTAGGGCAAGCATTAGCACATTTTCTTTATCAAAACCCAAGTTTCTGTTCATAATGAATTTGACTTGTTGATAAACCACCATCGTTCCAATTACCATAAGCATAGAGATGGTAAACTGGAAAAACACAAGCCCTTGTCGGAATAGACCTACATTAAACTTAGATTGAAAATTGCCTTTTAATACTTTAATAGGTTGGAAAGAAGAGATAAAAAAAGCAGGATAACTGCCCGCTGCTAAGCCTGTAAAAATCAATACGGAAAGTAACAAAAGCCAATGTTGTGTATTGGTAAAATCTAGACTTAGCTGTTTTTCGGTAAGCTCGTTAAAAGTTGGAAGTAGAATGAAAACTAATACTACAGCAGATACAATGGCAAAAAAACTAAGTAGAAATGCTTCTCCAATAAATTGTTTGATTAAGGTGATTTTTCTGGCTCCAATCGCTTTTCTTATACCTACTTCTTTCGCTCTTCTAATCGATCTGGCAGTAGCTAGATTCACAAAATTGATACAAGCCAAAAGCAAAATCACAAACGATACAATTGTGAACAAGATCACATAAGTGATTCGTCCACCAGTGTTTACACCGTTTTCAAAATTTCCATAGAGATAACTTTTGGCAAAAGGAAACAAGAATGTATGTGCATTCTTATGGTGTCCGTCAGTTCGGTAATTTTGGATTGCGAATTCGAACTTTTGGTTAAAGGTGTCTAAATCAGTTCCTGCTTTTAATTTAATGAACATGGGGTTATTATAATTTCCCCATTCTTTAATAGAAGGATTTACATCTAAATAAAACTCAAATGGTATTAAAAAATCAAACCTAAGCGAAGAGTAAGTAGGAGGGTTTTTAGCGATTCCAGTAATTGTTAATGGATATTTGTTTTCGAATAAAATGTTTTGCCCAATAACAGTTTCTTCTTGCCATTTTTCGCCAAAAAAACTGCTGGCAAATCTCTCTGAAATAACAATGGAATATTTTTCTTTTAGCGCATGCTCTGTGTTTCCTTCGAGAAGGGGGAAATTAAATATCTCAAAAAAATCATCACTTGCAAAATAGCCCTCTTTTATTAGGTTTTTTTCACCTTTTGAAAACAACTGCTCATTGCCCCAAGAAACCATGGTGGCTGCTTCAATTTCTGGATAGTCGGCTTCCAGTTTTTCTTCAAGTGGTTGTGGGCTTCCACGCCAAGTATTTATGCTGCCATCGGGGTATTTCATATTTACCATTAGTCGGTAAATATTATCAATGTCTTTATGGAATTTATCGAATCTTAATTCGTCTTCTACCCAAATAAAAATCAAGATACTGCAAGTAAGGCTAATTGTTAAACCAAAAATATTGATTGTGGCAAAGTTCTTTTCTCGCCATAACCTTCTAATTGCGATCTTTAAATAATTATAGAACATAGAAGAAACCATTTATAGATTATATCTCAAAATAGCATACAAATAGATTGTACACGAATGCTTTGCAGTATGTTGCTATTATTTTGCAGCATACCGATTAATTTACTTTCAGTTTTGAGGTTGATCGATTCTTAAACTTTTATCTGATTAGCTTTTAATAAATGGTCTTATAAACAAAGCAAAGTTGGTCTTTTAAACAAAGTCGTAAGATATTCTTCAATCTACTTTTGTCTTAAATAAAACTTATAAAAAAATGAGACAAAATAGTATTCAAGTAACCTCACAAAAACCTTTAGGCTCTGGTTTTAATGCAAGTTCTACAGCGAGTGAAGTGATAAAAGGCATCGATCTTACAGGAAAAATTGCCATTGTAACTGGTGGAAACACAGGTATTGGTTTAGAAACCACCAAGGTATTAGCAGCAGCAGGAGCCACAGTAATTGTTCCGGCAAGAGATATTGAAAAGGCAAAGAAAAACCTACAGGGAATTGACAAAGTAGAAATTGAGTCGATGGATTTATCTAATCCAGCTTCGATTGATGTTTTTGCACAACAATTTTTAGAGTCAGGTAGGCCACTTCATTTATTAATTAACAATGCGGGAATTATGTGGGTGCCACTTCGCAGAGATGCTAGAGGAATAGAATCTCAGCTAGCGATAAATTATTTGGGACAGTTTCATTTAGTAGCGAGATTATGGACTGCATTAAAGCAAGCTAATGGAGCGAGAGTGGTAAATGTATCTTCATTCGGTCATCAAATAGCACCTTTCGATTTTGAAGACCCTAATTTTGAACATCGAGAATATGAAACATTGCAAGGCTATGGGCAGTCAAAAACTGCCTGCAATTTGTTTACAGTTGAGTTAGATAATAGAGCAAAAGCATTTGGTATTAGGGCTTATTCTTTACATCCGGGTTCTATCAATGGAACAGAACTAGCGCGTGAAGCACCTTTAGAATTATTTCAGCAAATGGGACTGTGTGATGCACAGGGAAACATCTTGCCAGAAGTAGCATCTAAACTAAAAACGATACCACAAGGTGCGGCGACTACGGTCTGGTGTGCAACGAGTCCTTTGCTTAACAACATTGGCGGAGTATACTGCGAAGATGCAGACATAGCAGAATTAGATTTGGGCAATATTGTTCATAGTTTCGATGAGCCATCAAGCTCAAGGGGAGTGCAACCGTATTCGTTGGATGAAAATCTAGCCAAAAGATTATGGAGTTTAAGTGAAGAAATGACTGGAATAAAATTTCAAGCGAATTAAGCTGAACAGGCTAAAGGTTACTATCAAATTGGTGGTAACTTTTTAGTTTTATGAATTAGGTTCTGAAATAAATGAGTAACTTTTAAAATGGATCATATATCGAAATATCTGACACCCGAAATCAAACTATCTTGCTACGATGATAAGTTTTTTAAATCGGAAATTGTGTTTGATCATCACATGCTAATCTGGTTTATTTCTGGTGAGACAAAAATCGTTCAGGCAGAAGCGATTCATCATTTCAAAACGGGAGATATCTTTCTAATCCCAAGAAACAAACCGGCAACAGTTATCAATTATCCTAAAGATGGTTTGCCCCATAAAACTGTGGTGATGTTGCTTACCAAAGATATTTTGAGAAACTATTACCAAAGTATTGAACCTCAAGTGAAGACCAATCCCATACCGGGTATTTGTAGTTTTAGAAATCATCCTTTGTTAGCTAGTTGTTTAGCTTCGCTAATCCCTTATTTCGATTTGAACGAACCCATTCCTCAGCATCTAGCCTTGCTAAAGATTAATGAAGCCATTAGTATTTTAAGAACTATTGATAGTGAAATTGACAGCGTATTGGCCAATTTTGAAGACCCATACAAGGTGGATTTAATCAGCTTTATGGAAAAGAACTACATGTTTAATATGCCGATGGAAAAATTTAGTTATCTAACAGGGAGAAGCCTTACTAGTTTTAAAAGGGATTTTAAGAAAGCTTTTAATACCACTCCTCAAAGATGGCTTACACAAAAACGATTGGAGTTAGCACACTATCAACTCACAGAAAACAATAGAAAACCAATTGATGCTTGTTATGAGTCTGGTTTCGAAAACTTGTCTCATTTTTCTTTTGCATTTAAAAAGCGATTTGGTTACCCTCCAACTAGTTTAATCGATCAAAAAAATAGTACTTTAGAGTTTAAAATGCGCAAATAGACGCTTAATAGAGCGATAACTTTGAATGATGCATTGAGTTGATCGACTAACTTACTAACATGACTAAAAAATTTGAATATACTACATTTGCCAATCGTTTTGCCGCAAGGTTTCCACTGTTTTCATATGTGGGTATCCAAATAAATTTCTGGATAATAGCTAATTGTCTTCTCATCACAATAATGTATCTACATGCTGAGATTATCAGTCAGATATATAAGGTGAAAATCGCAATTAGTTTTATTGCATTCATAAAAATGGCGATTATAGCAGGTGTCTTGTATGGATTTATACTTGGTTATACAAATTATTATTTCGATAAAAATCTCTTCAAGAAGCTACCAATTGGTAAAATCATACTTTTTAAAACTCTTACTTCACTTTTGCTGCTCATTTCTCTTTTATGGCTGATAAGATTTGAGTTATTCGATTTTTTTGTACCTGTAACATTTTATGAATCTGGTTTTAAGATTAGCGATGCCACATGGGACAGTCTATTTTACCTTTTAATGATCTATTACTTTTTTATGACACTCATTATTAGTTTTATCAATCAGGTAAATAAAAAATATGGTCCGGGAGTGGTGGTGCCTTTGTTGTTTGGCAAATACAGACATCCCAAAGAAGAGGTGCGTATTTTCATGTTTATGGATTTAAAATCGTCTACAGCCACTGCAGAGAAGTTAGGGCATTTAAAATACAGTGCTTTTATTAGAGATTGTTTTGATGATATAAATGAAGTGATTTTGCCTTATCTAGCACAAGTGTATCAGTATGTGGGGGATGAAATAGTTCTCATGTGGCCAGAAGAAGAAGGGCTTAAAGACCAAAACTGTATTCAGTTTTTCTTTGCCTGCAAAAAACAATTCCACAAAAGAGCCGATTTTTACACAAAAAGTTACGGTACTATTCCAGAGTTTAAAGCAGGTTTGCATTTAGGAAAAGTAACTGCAGTTGAGATAGGAGAGATTAAAAAAGACATTGCTTACCACGGTGATACACTAAACACCGCAGCTAGAATCCAGAGCGTTTGCAATGAATACAACAAAGATTTTCTTGTTTCTGAATACTTACTAGAGCGAATCGGTGCTTCCCAAAATGTATTAACAGAATCTATGGGAATGATTTTATTGAGAGGTAAAACAAATAAGGTTGGTATAGCAAGTATCAACGGAATAGAAACTGGACAAGAAAAACTGGTCTGATGTTGATGAAGTTGAGCTGTTATGGACAAGTACTTTCAACATCATAGCCTAAGTAATAGTAAGCTGACCACAAAGTATCTTTTTGAGATTCAATAGTAAACTTTACACCTTCTGTTGTTAAGCAATAATTGAATACTTCTTCGGTGCCATCATTATCAATATCCATTGGATTTTCTGAAGAAAGCTGATCTACTAATAAGCCAATTCGAAGTGACATGTCTGCTTCAGCTTCTTCTATTTTGTAGAAATAGGTTTCCGGGTTTTTATTCACATCGATTCTATCGGGATGCAGCGGAAAACAAGATTCATCGGCTGTAATAGTTTCGCCAGTTGAGGTGGTTATTGTTTTGCTTTGGTCGTCTATGTTGATGACCAATAATTTGCTTCCAGATTTCACATTTGGGTTTTTAATAGCTATACAACTACCATTAATATAGCCTACTAATTTAGTATAATCAGGTTTTTCAACGACATCAGATTTTTTTGAACAACTCAGTATAGATAGAATTACAAATGGAATTAAGTAACTTAAAAAATGATGTGTCATGCTGATAACAGTGATTTTATAGACTGATTGAAAAAATAATAGGTGTAAATATAACCAATCATGGAATTTTGAAATATTAATTTAAAAATAGCTGAAATACTTTTCGATAAATAGAATTTATAGAAGTCTCAAAAAATATTAATGAACTAAGCGAATCAAATCCACAATTATTCCCTAGTTTAGCCGCAAATTTTAATTGTTGAGAAAAGTAATTTCCATATTATTAGTAAGCTTATTTCTGGTGCAAATTGTAACCAGAGTATGGATTGTGCTTTCTTTTAAAATTAATCAGGAATACATTGCTCAAAACCTGTGTGAAAAAAGAGACGAAGCCATTACCATGTGTTATGGTACTTGTTACTTAAAGAAAGAATTAAAGAAAACAGAAGAAAGAAACACGCAGCAATTGCCCTCAACCTTAAAATTGAAGTTTGAAACTTTGTATTTCAGTGAATATAAGCTACAAATGCCTTTTGCTGAAAATATCATTGTTCAGAAAGATTATAACTCCTTTTACCATTTTAAAAATAGCGATTCTGCATTGCAAGGAGTTTTTAAACCCCCACAACATTTAGCTTAAATTGCACAACACCTTTGAGTTTTAGTCTGGATAATTGAGATTCATTTTGCTTAAAATGATTTGATGAAGCCATGTATTTCTACATGTTCATTAAAGTAAGATTTTATTATTTCTATTTTGAATAATATGTCTGTAACCATCACTGATTAAACTCTTCAAACTTGTGTGGCATCCACAATTAGAACATTTACCTATTTGAAATTTAGTTGATAGTATCAATCATTAGTTGAGTCTAAGTGATTATGTATCAGCATATTTCACAACATGATTTTTATAACCATTAATTAAAAGTGATGAAAACAACCTATTTATTATTGATTGCTCTATTTGTAATTTCTTGCTCAGGATCAGCAGAAAAAGAAGCTCCGGTTACATTGAAAGATGAAGTGTTAGAAATCCATGATGAAGCAATGGCCAAGATGGAAATTTTGTATTCTCTTGAAACAAAACTCAAAGAAGAATTCGATTCTACGCAAACAGAGACCTATAACTCAACTATTGCTGAACTATCAAAAGCGCAAGACGATATGATGGAATGGATGAGAAATTATTCTAAAACTTTCCCGCATAAAATGCATAACAAAAAAGATGAATCTGATGATAAGCCAATGATGACTGAAGAGCAAGAAGAAGCGCTTTTGAAAGAGGAAAAAGTAAAGATTACAGAGATAAAAGAGAGAATGGATAAAAACATTTCTGAAGCAGAAAAACTTTTATCTAAATAGCTTAACAATCTGCCTTTATCAATAAATACGAAAGTGACTTTTTGTGGTAGCTAAGTATTATATTTGGTAAAGGTCAGATTCTCTGTTTTTTAATTTTCAATATAAATGTAATTGCTCTATGAAAGACTCTCATATTAGAAGTGTAATTAAAGCAATCACATGGAGAATGGTTGGCACAATGGACACCATTATGTTGTCTTATTTTATTACTGGTAAAATGAGTACCGCAATTTCAATCGGATTTACTGAGGTGTTTACCAAGATAGGTTTGTATTACTTACACGAGAGAGCTTGGAATAACTTAGCTTGGCTAAGAAAGCATAAATCTAGATTAGGCGCTTTTACTAAGAGTATTAGTTGGCGAATAACGGGTACGATTGATACAATTCTAGTTTCATTTTTCTTTAGTAAAGAAATGGATAAAGCCTTTACAATTGGAGGCTTAGAGCTATTTACTAAAATTGGATTTTATTACTTACACGAAAGACTTTGGGATAAAATCGCTTGGGGAAAAATTGATAGTAGGATTAGTGCGTGATTTACCTTGAAAATAGTTGATCATTAATTCTAATTTAGAACTAAAAAAACAAAGCTTGCTCTTGAGTTTTAAAGAGCAAGCTTTGATTAATTTATCTTTTTTATCAGCTTAAGTGGTAAATAAATACCATAATTGCGTAGTGAAAAAAGTAACAATTAGACCTAATACAATAGGTAAGAATGTGGAAACTAATGTCCATTTTAGGCTTTTAGTTTCTTTGTAAATGGTTAAAATAGTAGTTGAGCATGGATTGTGTAACAAACTAAACATCATTAGGTTAATGCCTGTAAGTAAAGTCCAACCTCCAGCATGAAGCACATTTGCAGTATCGGCAATTGAATCTAATTCGAACATAACTCCAGAACCTGCACCAACATCTGTCATATTGGTGCTCAACACAGTCAACATTAAAATTGTAGGAATCACGATTTCGTTAGCAGGTATCGCAATGATATAGGCTAGTAAGATTACACCATTCAATCCAAACACCAAAGCAAATGGATTTGACCAATCGATAAAATGCTCTGCTAAACTCAAATCACCAATTTTGATATTGGCAATTAACCAAATAACTACACCTGCAGGAATGGCAAAAACCACTGCTCTCCATAATACAATGACAGTACGATCTATCAATGAGGTATATAAGGTTTGCAAAACTCTTGGTGGGCGATAAGGTGGTAACTCTAAGCTAAAAGAAGAAGCCTCACCTTTAAGAACCGATTTACTTAAACCCCAAGAAACTACCAAACTGAAAAATATACCTAAAACAGCCATTCCAACCACTGCACCTGCTGATACTACACCGGCTAAACTAGCAGGGACTACAGCACCAATAAATATAGTAGCTATCAAAATTTGAGTTGGCCAACGACCATTACAAAGCGAAAAGTTATTTGTAATAATCGCAATCAATCTCTCTCTAGGGCTATCAATTACCCTTGCTGCAACAACACCTGCTGCATTGCAACCAAAACCCATACTCATGGTTAATGCTTGCTTGCCATGTGCACCAGCTTTACGAAAAAGGTTATCCATATTAAAGGCAACACGAGGTAAATATCCCAAATCTTCTAGCAATGTAAATATTGGGAAGAATATTGCCATAGGAGGCAACATCACTGCAATTACCCAAGCCATAGATAAATAAGCACCATCTATTAATACACCATCTAACCACCAAGGCATATTGATTGAAGCTGCCAGATTTTTTAGAATTGGATGCATTGTATCAATTAGGAGCGAAGCCAGTAGGCCAGATGGATAGTTGGCTCCTGCAACTGTTAACCAAAAAACCACAGCCAGCACCAAAAACATCATTGGAAAGCCAAGCCATTTGCTGGTCACCAATTTATCTACTTTTAAATCGAAGCTATAAGCTTCTTTTTCACCTACCTGTTTTACAGTTTTTCTGGCTATATGAGAAGCATTTTCATAGATCGATTCAATAATAGAATCGTGGAAATCTGTGCCTAAATCCCATCGAGCAGAGTTTGCAGCTGATATTATATCTTCACCTTTAGATTTTCTTGTTGTATCTTCCATATTATAGATAATCTTAAGTGGTTACATCTTCTTCGTGTAAGTTTCCAATTTCTCCTGTGCGAACAGCTTCAATGATACTATTATCACCTTCGAGCAATCGCATGGCTACCCAACTTGCGTTTGGCAATCCCGGATAAGATTCTAATAGCTTGTTCGATAAAGTTTCTATTGCATGATTGAGTTTTCTAGAGCGACTTTTAATTTTAGGCGGTTTGCAAACATATTTACCTGTAGCTACTTCTTCAATAGCTTGTAATAGTTCGCTCATGCCTAGCTTTCTACGAGCAGAAGCTGGTATTACAGGAATACCTAGTTCTTTCGAAAGTGCTCTAGTATCTATTTCAAGGTTGTTTCTTTTTGCTTCATCCATCAAATTAAGACAAAGCACAGCTCTATCGGTTAGTTCTAAAATCTGTAAAACAAGGTTTAGATTGCGCTCCAAACGCGTTGCATCTACTACAATTAGCGTAACATCTGGTCTGCCAAAAAGGATGAAATCTCGGGCTACTTCTTCATCGGTACTGGTTGATAATAGCGAGTAAGTTCCCGGTAAGTCTACAACTTTATATCTTTTTTCATTATAGATAAAACCACCTTCAGCTCTGGCAACAGTTTTACCCGGCCAGTTACCAGTATGCTGTCGCAAACCAGTAAGGTTGTTAAAAACAGTACTTTTGCCAGTATTTGGATTACCCGCCAAAGTAATTAGGTAGTCTACATTATCTAAATTTACACCAAGCTTTACAAGATTCGCTTTGTGATGAGCTGGGCAATTTGCACAATTATCTGGGGTACTCATATTTCTTTAATTTTTTCGGTTGATAAAAACCTGATCGGCATGTTGCTTCCTAATACCGATAGTAGTTCCTAAAATTCTATAACCAACAGGATCACCAGAAGCACTTTTTATAACAGCAGAAACTTTGCTGCCCGGTACTATTCCCAAATCCATCAATCTACGTCTTTGTGAACCTCGGCAATTGGGAGATATGCCTAATACTTCAGCATTTTCTCCAATCTTTAGTGATGAGAGTAATTCCTGTTTGGGTGCTTGTGTCTCTTCTTTGCTGAGTTTTTCGACAGTGATATAACCAGCAAATAATGGCGTTAAAATACACTCTTCGCCATGAGCCACAAAAGTGATTTTTTTATCAGTTACATCAGTTACATAAACTTGCATGCCGGGGTAAAGGTCTAGCACAACCAATTGCTCATAAATACTTCTTGGTTCATCTTCCAAATGAGTTATTCTTCCCATTTCACCTTCTTGTAAAGTATTTAATCTCACACCTCTGTGCTTAGGCAATTGACCTTCTGCAGTTGGAATTGGGTCTCCATGTGGATCAAATACCGGATTACCCATTTGAGCAGCTAGTCTTTCGGTTTCTTCTTTAGAAACCACATGCTCAATACGATCTGCTTCATGGTGCCAATCTGCTGGTGCAACACTTGTTTGGTCTGCCAAATAGCGTTCCCATATTCTGTGGATTCTCACAATTCGCAATGCATAGGAGCGACCATCGTCGGTGAGTGCAACAGATTGATTATTTAATGTAACTAATTCTAAGGTGGTTAGTCTATTTAATAGTTGAGTCGCCTTATCCATCGCAATATTCAAATGACCGGCAAGGCTATTTATATTACAACTTGTTTTGTTGTACTCGCAGTCGAAAATGTATTTTAAGGCATCTTCTAATAAAGCTCTTTTGTTATTTCTAATGAGCTTTGTGATTAAAGCTAATCCACCGTTCATCGGCCAAAAGAACCAAAATAGTAATGTTGTTACTGCTAGTCCAATTAAGAGCAATATTCCTGGTTGTATTTGCAATAGGGGTAGCATAATCATTTTTAATTCAATTGTTTTACATAAATAATATTAGTAAAATCTTCATTCAGAAGAATTTTATTTTGGTTTATGATTATTTCTGTCATCTTATTGGCATTAAATTGTTTTTCAACCCAGATGGTAGAACCCACAGAAATTTGATTAGAAGAACAAAAATCGAAAAAGTCCTTTTCTGAGCTAAACAATCTTGAAATTTCATATTCAAATCCGGCATTTGCATCAGAAAGTAGGATTTGAGCATGGTCTATTTCTACTTCCTTGTTTAATACTGGAATTGGATCGCCATGTGGATCGGTAGTAGGAAAGCCTAAATATTTTTCGATTTTATCAGCCAGAAAATCTGAAGTGAAATGCTCTAAATTTTCTGCTTCTTTATGGATTTCGTGAAGAGAAAGATTGAGTGTTTTGTATAAGAAAGACTCCCAAAGCCTGTGTTTTCTAATCACATTTAAAGCTAAATGATTGCCAGTTGATGTGAGAGTTAAAGGCTTATACTTAGTGTAGTTTATCAATTTTTTTGTAGCAAGCTTTCTAGCCATATCAGTAGCTGCGGCATTGGTAATATTGAGTAACCTAGCCAAGGTGCTAATTCTGGTATCAACAACAGCAAGTCTACTTTGATTATAAATTGTCTTCACAAAATTCTCAATCGAAACCGTCATTATAGTATCTTTAATTAAATAATTAAGCTTACTTAAATATTTAAACAAATATACTTTATTATTGTTCTATTAGTTTCATGTTTTTTGATTTTTTTTCCAAAATTTAATAGAGTGTTTATGCGCTCAGGCAGATGTGTGGGGTATTTATTGGCGTATAGTATGATTAAATTTATATTATAAACAAAGCTTTATTGCAAAGCCAAAGTCACTTCTTTCCTAAATTGGCTATCTGGGAATGTGTGAAGCTAGTAAGATGATTGAATGGAATTTTGAGTCTAAAATCTACTCATTCAATCACTGTAATTATCACACGTTGGTACCTCGTTAAAGAAGGTGTTCCATTGTCAGACACTTCACAAATCATGTGAATGGTATTTCCCGGTAAAGCATCTTCAGGAACTGTAATTTTTGTTTTGGCTGACATTGCTTCTGGAATTTTTTTGCCATTATAAGTACCAGCCTCTGTATAATTCCACCATGTAAAAGTGAGCTTATCTTTGTCAGGATCGGATGTAGCAGAAGCATCTAGTTTTATCTTGCTTCCGGCTTTAACTTCTATGTTAAGGGGAGTATTTTTCAATTGAACTACTGGGTGATGGTTGGCAGAAGAGTAGTCTTTTACACACCAGTCTGCGCGGGCAGCAAAATCATTTTGAACATCAGGTAGCCAGCGCCAAATAGGTTTAAAGTAGTTTGTTCTAATGGCAACTTTATCGGCCTCTGTATCATGCTCCATTTTCTTAGACCAACTATTATGAAACCCCCACTGACCTGTTGGATATGTGTAAGTTGAATCAGGTAAAGGATCCATCCAAACATTGTTTCTCACTTTCACATATCGACCTGCCCAACCTCCATTGCTCGGAGATTCCATGCTTCTAAGCCCTGTAGGAATAGAATGTAAAAAAGCCGGAGTGTCACCTTCTGCATTAAAAGCACCATTGTTGTTTTCATATTCATCACAAAGCTGTCCATGCCCAGTTAATATGTTCTCTGTCATCCAGTCAGCTTCGAAATACTTCTTTACATCGCTAGGCAGCACTTTTGGCCAAATGTAAGCGATGCAATCAAATTGATCTGATATGATTGTAGGGATGTTGTACTCTTCCCAATTTGGTCGAATATAATTCTGATAAGTTTCGTCTTGTTCCCAAATTAAAAATAGACGCATTTTTTCAGCTGCTTCAGCCATTCGCTCAGGATAATCTTGCTGGATTATTTTTAATGCTCTTGAAATAGTATTGCAACCACCCCAAGCTTGTATCCATACCGGTCGAGAGTCTGATTTATCTAAAAGTACTTTTACAATCAATTCGGCTCCTTCAGTTCGTTTAGTATCTTCGCCAATTCCATCGATATTACCAATTTTCCACTTACTAAGCAGCAACTCTGGACTCGGATAATTGGGATCGTGTAACAAGAGGTTTTTGTACACTTTTGCATAGAGGTCAATGTATTCTTTAACCCATGACACATCATGAAAAGCATTCCAACCTTCTCCACCAACCCAATGAAATTGTGAGCTACTATTGATGATTCCTTCTACATCAAATTCATTACAAGTAAGAAGAAACCGCACCATTGAGGCTCTGTCGTCAGCTTCGCCGTCTGTGGTTACAATGATGCGAGGTTTATTATTTTGATGATTAGCTTCTAATCTACCCACAGAAATTAACACAAATGCACTTAGAATTAGAAGTTTATTAATCATCATTATGGTTTTAGTTAACAGAAATTGTCTATTTAAAATTAAAGCCTTTTCTTTATTTTGTAAATTTCTCCCCAAGTAATTAATTCGATATTGTGCTCTTTTAGCAATGCTTTATTTCCTTCGTTTGTGAAAAAGTCAAAGTCTATTTGTCTCCATTCAGCACCAAAATTCGGGTGGTTAACAGTCACACCTTGCATTTCGCTATCATCAAATGCCGGATGGATTAAGAGGAGGTTTAAGCCACTGGTTAAATTTTCAATAATCTCTTTATAAAAATTGCCTAGTTGACCATTTTCAAAATATTTGAATTCGCCAATATAATTGGTGTCTACTACAAAGTCACCTTCTTTTATATTTGAAACTGGATCTAAGCCAACCATTTCCATTAACTGCTTATTTATTAGTACTGGTAGATCGAACTTTTCACCGACTTCTTTATACACATTTAAGAATCTTGGATCCGATCCGACACTATACATATGCGAATCGATATGAGTTGGTTTTAATCCAAATTTGATTGCCTTTTTAATTTGAGCCTCTAACTCTTTTCGCACATCTTCTGGAGAAGCATTTTCTCTAAGTTTTTCCCTTTTCTTGTAGAAAAATCCATTCTCATCAACTAGAGAAGGAACTTCAGAAACTGGTAAAACAGGTCCGAATCTGTAGTTTTCCCATTCGCAAGTAAGTGTTAGATGGACACCATAATCGTACTGCGGATTATTTTTCGCATAAATAGACATTTCGTAAAACCATGGGCAAGGCACCATAATGCTATATGAATTCACAAATCCATTTTCTAATGCTTGAATGGTAGCCATGTTTTCAGAATGTGAAAGCCCGGCATCGTCTGCATGTATTATTAATAGTTTAGCGTTTTCTGAGAATCCCAATCTTTGAGCTGAGTTCATTGTAAGTCTGTTTAATTCGTTTTTGTCTAGTGCACAAAATTTAAAATGTGTATGAGTTTGCTATCAAGCTAATGTTAGGCTAAGCTAATTAAAACTGACGTGACTCACAATCTTTCAGAAAAGCAATATAAACAGAAAAATACTAGCATGACACAGAGAGAAGTGCAAGCTAGTATTCTTAAAAATTCTTTAAGTACTAAGTTATTTTATAGTATTTGTATCAGCACTTTTAGCTGTGTTGTTCTATGTTAACTACTTTTTAATTGAAGAAATATCAACTGCTAGTTTGATAACACTTTTAGGTTTTCCTAAAATATCTTTGATGAGTGAATAACTGCCATATAGAAAAACTGGATTTCCATCTTTTTTCATTCTTTTTTGTTCGCCCATCTGTGCTTTACCTTGACGCAAAGCTTCCCAAAATTCTTGATAAGCGTTTGAATTCTTATAATCTTCATCCACAAAAATACTATGATGTTTACCTTGAATTTCTTTTAAAGCATAGCCCATCAATTTTAAAAAGTTAGAGTTTGCAGTCAAAATATTTCCTTGTAAATCAAACTCAATAGATGATATGCCACTTTCATTAATCGCATTCATTCTACTACTCATCTCTAGCGCTTGTTGCTGTATATCTTCTTGAATAGCCTCAAGCTCTTCCATGTTTTGCAAGAGCTCTTCTTCTTGAGATTGCGCTTCTTCTAGTAAGGCTAAAACTTGTGCTTCTTTTTCTTTCTCGTAACTAATATCAGTGGCTAGTTTAATCACCTTTACTACTTGACCTTCTGAATTAATTATTGGACTATAAACTGCATTTAGCCAAACACTTTCTCCATCTGCATTAATTCTATTGAAAATTTCGGAGATTGCTTCTCCTTCCGATAATCTCTTCCAAAAAGACTGATAATCAGAAGATTCTCTTAGATTTTTCGGTACAAACATTTGATGATGTTTCCCCTGTATATCGTCAAACTTGTACTTCATTATTTCTAAGAAGTTTTTGTTGGCATTATTCACTATGCCTTCTGGTGTAAATTCAATTACAGACATCACCTTATCAATACCTTTGAAAATGCTCTTAGCTTCTGAAGCTACTTTTTGTTGATCAGTTACGTTTGTAGCAAATTTTATAATTTTGAAAACGATTCCATTATCATCAAATATCGGTGTGTAAACAGCATTTAACCATACAATTTCACCATTGGCATTAATCCTTTTAAAAATTTCAGAGATTGCTTCACCCTCTGCTAATCTCGTCCAAAAGCTTTTATAATCATCTGATTCTACTATTTCGTTAGGAACAAATATGCGATGATGTTTATCTTTAATTTGTTCCAAAGTATAACCCATCGTATTTAAGAAGTTTTTATTAGCTGAAATAATATTTCCCTCAGGAGAAAATACAATCGAGCACATTACCTCATTAATTCCATTAGAAATACTCAAAGATTCAGCAGCACTTTTTGCTAACTCTCTATTTTTAACTTCTAATAACTCTTGAGTTGCTTGAATTTCTTCAAGGTTTTGTCTTAGTTCTTCTTCTTGGGAAGATAACTCTTCATTTTGTTCTTTTGATTCAGTTAATAATTTATTGATTACCGCAGTTCTTTCTGAGATTTTATTTTCTAGCTCAGTTTGTAGCAACTGCATATCTTTAATATTTTGGATATCGATTAAAGACCCAGCAATTCTTAATGGTTTTCCAGCATAATCTCGAACTGTATTGCCAATTGCTCTAAACCATTTATAGGTTCCATTCTTTAATTTCAATTTATACTCTACATCATAGGGCGTATTACCAGTTGTATCAACCAAATGACGGTTAAAAGCATTAAGCGTGTTCTCTTTATCTTCGGGATGGAGTAAGTCTGACCAAGCATGCAGTACATTTGGAAAATCAGTTTCATCTCGGTAACCTAACATATTTCTAAAGCGATTAGTCCAAAAAAATGGTGTATTTCCATTAATATCCATATTGTCTGGCACCACCATGTCCCACAAACCTTCTTTGGTTGTCTTAGTTATTAGA